>DASWUW010000250.1:0-2057 GCA_036406335.1 Trebonia sp. | reverse complement strand
AGGCGCTGCTCGCGGCCTACGGGCAGGACCGGCCGCGGGACCGTCCGCTGCGGCTGGGTTCGGTGAAGTCGAACATCGGGCATTCCTCGGCGGCGTCGGGGGTGGCCGGGGTGATCAAGATGGTGCAGGCGCTGCGCCACGGGCTGCTGCCCGCGACGCTGCACGTGGATGCCCCCTCGCCGCACGTGGACTGGGACGCCGGCGCGATCAGGCTGCTCGCCGAGGCCGAGCCGTGGCCCGACGCGGGCCGCCCGCGCCGCGCCGGGGTGTCCTCGTTCGGCGTGTCTGGCACTAACGCGCACGTGATCGTGGAAGAGGCCCCGGCTGAGGAACAAGAGCCGGCTGGGGAGCCGCGTCCGCTGCCGGCGGTGCCGGTGCTGTTGTCGGCCCGGACTGAGCAGGCGCTGCGGGCGCAGGCAGTCCGGTTGCGGGGGTTCTTGACCGCCCGGCCGGGGATGTCGCTGGCGGATGCGGGCTTGTCGCTGGCCACGGGGCGGGCGCACCTGGAGCACCGCGCGGCGGTGATGGCCGCTGACCGGGACACGCTGCTGGCGGGGCTGGCTGCGCTGGCGGCGGGCGAGCCGGGCGCGGAGGTGGTGCAGGGGGAGGCGGCCGGCGGGAAGGTCGTGTTCGTGTTCCCCGGGCAGGGGGCGCAGTGGGCGGGGATGGCGGCCGGGCTGCTCGAGTCGTCGCCGGTGTTCGCCCGGGAGGTCGAGGCCTGCGGCGAGGCGCTGTCGGCGTACGTGGACTGGCGATTGGAGGACGTGCTGCGCGGCACGCCGGGGGCACCGCCGCTTGAGCGGGTGGATGTGGTGCAGCCCGCCCTCTTCGCGGTGATGGCGGGCCTGGCGGCGCTGTGGCGATCCTACGGAGTGGAGCCTGCAGCGGTGGTGGGGCACTCGCAGGGCGAGATCGCGGCGGCTTACGTGGCGGGCGGACTGTGCCTGGATGACGCGGCCCGGATCGTGGCGCTGCGCAGCCGGCTGATCGGGGAGCGGCTCGCCGGGCACGGGGCGATGGTGTCGGTGGCGCTGCCGGCGGCCCGGGTAGAAAAGCAGATCGGGTCTTATGCGGGGCGGGCGTCGGTCGCGGCAGTCAACGGGCCGACGGCGGTGGTGGTGTCGGGCGACCCGGAGGTGCTGGAGGAGCTGCTGGCCGGCTGGGAAGCCGCCGGGGTGCGGGCCAAGCGGGTCCCGGTGGACTACGCGTCGCATTCGGCCCAGGTGGAGGCCATCCGCGAGGAACTTCTGGCCGCGCTCGCCCCGGTCACGCCGCGCCGGGGGCAGGTTCCGTTCTGCTCTGCGGCCGAGGGCCGGTTCGCGGGCACGGACGGGCTGGATGCCGGCTACTGGTACCGGAACCTGCGCGGGCAGGTCGGCTTCGAGGCGGCGGTGCGGGCGCTGGCTGCCAGCGGGATGGACTGCTTCATCGAGGTCTCCCCGCACCCGGTGCTGGCCATGGCGGTCCAGGAGACCCTCGCCGCGGCTGACGGCGCGGGCCGGGCCGCGGTGATCGGCTCGCTGCGACGCGACGAGGGCGGCCGGGAGCGGTTCGCGATGTCGCTGGCGCAGGCGCACGTGGCGGGCGCGAGGGTGGACTGGCAGGCGTTTTATGCCGGAAGCGGGGCGCGGCGGGTTTCGCTGCCGTCGTACGCGTTCCAGCGGGAGCGGTTCTGGCTTGCGCCTGGCGCGGGCGGCGACCCGGCGGCGGCGGGGCTTGAGCGGATTGAGCATCCGCTGCTGGCGGCGGCGGTGCCGATGGGGGACCGGGACGAGTGGGCGTTCACCGGGCGGCTGTCGCTGGACGGGCAGTCGTGGCTGGCCGATCACGTGATGCTGGGCAGCGTGCTGGTGCCGGGTTCGGCGCTGGCGGAGCTGGTGCTGGCCGCGGGACAGCATGCGGGGGCGCCGGTGGTCGCGGAGCTGGTGCTGGAGGCGCCGCTGCTGCTTGCCGCGGGCAGGTCTGTGCCGGTGCAGGTCACGGTGGGGGAGGCGGGCGGCGACGAGCGGCGGGCCGTGGCGGTCTACTCCCGTCCGCAGTCCGGTGCGGATTCGGGC
>DASWUW010000249.1:0-3713 GCA_036406335.1 Trebonia sp. | reverse complement strand
CCCGGGTCACCGTCGCCGCTCTCGCCGTGGCCGGCCCGGCCTTCGGGACTGTCGCAATCCCGCACGCCGCATCCGCGGCGACTACCCTCGTGGTGAACGCCAACCAGCCGTTCCGTACGGTCACCCACGTCGCCTCGGGTGCCTTGTACGGGCTGGACACCGCTTCCGATCCGGCCGACAGCCTCGTCGAGCCCTTGCACCCGAACACGTTCGTCCAGATGGCACCGGGGGGCAAGCAGCTTCCCAACGGCGAGGCCGCCCCGGGTGGGGATGCCCTGGTCGTCGCACCGGAAGCCGCCAAGGCCGGGGCCAAGGTCGTAGTACGCATGCCGGACTGGTATCCGAACTTCCCCTACCACTGGGTCAGCTGGAGCGACTGGCTCAGCGCGGTAGACACCCAGGTCAAGGCCGTCCTCGCCTCCGGCGACAGCAACATCAGCGCCTTCGAGTTGTGGAATGAGCCGGACGGGACCTGGAACACCGCCGCCGCCGGTCCTTTTGACGCCGGCTGGGCCCGCACCTTTAACGAGGTCCGGGCCGACGACTCCAGTGCCGTCATCCAGGGCCCCAGCTACTCCGGCTACAACTCGAGCTGGATGACCACGTTCCTGAACGACGCCAAGGCCAGCGGCACGCTGCCCAACGTCATCAGCTGGCATGAGCTCAACGGCGCGGCCAGCATCTCGGGCGACGTGGCCAGCCTGAAGTCGATCGAATCCAGCCTCGGCATCAGCTCTCGCCCCATCGCCATTGAGGAATACGGCACCACTAGCCAGGTCGGCGTCCCCGGCGCCCTGGTCGGCTATATCGCCCAGTTCGAGCGCTCCGGGGTGAGCAACGCCGAGCTCGCCTTCTGGAATCATTACGGCACCCTCGGCGACACGCTTACCGACACCGGCGCCAGCCCGAACGCCGCGTACTGGCTGTACCGCTGGTACGGCCAGATGACCGGCAACATGGTCACCGTAGTCCCGCCGGGAACGGCCGGCTCCGGGCTCGACGGTGCCGCATCCGTCAACTCCGCCGGGAACCAGCTCAGCGTCATCTTCGGCGGCGGCAGCGGCTCCACGGCGGTCACGGTCAACGGACTGGGCTCGGCCTTCGGCAGTACCGCCCACGCCGTCCTGGAGCAGACCGTCTCGGCCGGCCGCACCACCGCCGTCGTCGGCCCGCAGATCATCTCCAGCGGTAACTACACGATTAGCGGCGGGTCCATCACCGTCCCCGTCAGCTCGATGAACTCCGCCAACGGTTACCACCTGGTCGTCACCCCCGGAAACAGTTCCGCGCTGACAGGAACCTACGTCATCAAGAACGTGCACAGCGGGCTCGCACTCGACACCCAGGGCAGCGGCACCGGGCAGGGGACGCTGGCCGTGCAGGCAACCGCGAACGGCAGCGGCACGCAGAAGTGGGCCCTCGTCCCGGAGGGCTCGGGCTTCTACGACATCAAGAACGGCGCGAGCGGACTGCTCCTCGGTATCACCAACGAGGGCATCGCGGACGGCGCCGACGCGCTGATCTGGGGTGACAACGGCACCTCAGATCACCTGTGGCAGGTAATCCCCGCAGGCAGCGGTCAGTACAAGATCGAGAACTATAACAGCGGCCTGGTGCTCGGGGTGCTCAACGAAAGCACGTCGCCCGGTGCCGGGGTCCTGCAGTGGGACGACAACGGCACGCCCGACCATCTCTGGACCCTGACCGCCAGCTGAACACGCCCTGCGGGTGAAATCAGGGGGACGACCGTACCGGCCGTCCCCCTGCCGCCTCACGGCGAGTCCTCGCCTCCGGCCGTCGTCACCGCGTGCCCGGCCTCTCAGCTCAGCGTCACTCTCACTGGTACCGGAGCTCTGGGCGGCCAAGCGGATGGCTGCCTCAAATTCACCGACGAAGGCCACAATTCGTGCCGTATGACCGGCTGGCCGGTCGTGGCGCTCCGGCCTGCAGATTCCGCCTACGCGGTGGTGGCAGCCAGTGACGAGCCGGTCGGCAGCAGCACTCACTGCCCCGAACCGTATGTACGTCTCCAGGTCGGCCCGCCCGGTCGCCCAGGCCATGTGACCATTTCCGCGTGGCTGCCTGGGGCCAGGTCCTACCTCCCGTCCTGCACCGCGATCGACGGCTCGCCCACCACCATGATCTCGGCCATCACGACGCTTTCCCAGCTGCCGCGTCAGCCCACGGCGATGAAGAGGTTGCCCACAGACGGTGAGTTGAGAAAGACGATGCGAACCGGCGGTTCAGTGCTCTCCGAATGCGATCTGCACGCCGGCTGCCGGCGGGGCGATCAGTTCACGTTCGCGCTGGACTGGCTGACGCGTGATCCTGGTCGACAGCGATGTGCTCATCGATCACCTACGCGGTAAAGCGGCAGCGCAGGACTGGCTCGTGCGCACACGCCAATCCTCCGGGCCGCTCGCGGGGCCCGGGCTACCCTCGGCGCCGCCTGGTAGGCGGTTACGGCCAACCCTCAACCCAAGCAACGCCGACCGGAGAAACGGTGCTGAATCCGCGCTGGCACCCGGCCACCTAACAGGCCATCTACCTGCGGGAACTGCCCACCGGTCCACGATCACCCAGATCTACGAGGGCACCAACCAGATCCAGCGGGTGGTGATGGCGCGGCAGCTGCTCAAGAATTGATTTGGTCACTGACCTGGGCATTCTCAGGTCGTAGACGGGCATCCGTGCTGTTTGGACGGTTGTACGCACCGTTAAAGCGCATCGCTGGGACGGTCCGTGTGCACCGTCGGCCCTTCCACGCCCGGCCGGCCACCTGATCCGGGTGTTCGAGCTGGCGGCGGCGGCCGGGCGCTGACCGACCCGGACCTCGCGGTCGCCCGGATGACCCAGTTCCTGCGGTACAGGCGGAGTTTCCGCTTCCCGCGCTGTACGGTCTGGGCTGTCGGGTCCGCGCTGCCGGTGCCCGCCACGCTGGGCGGGCACCGGCAGGACCACGGCGCGAGGGAGGATCCAGTGACCAGCTGGACTGATCAGGCCGGGAGAGCCTCGCCGGTCTCGAGAAGGGTCTTCAGGCTGGAGATGATGTCCGGCCAGCCGATGGTGACCATCTGCGCCACCATGCTGTCGGCCTCGAAGCCGTCGTGCACGACCGTCAGCTTGACGACGCCTTCTCCCTTGGGCTCTATCTCGAAGGTCACCTTGGAGCGGGGCTCGCCGGCGATCTGGGCCTGGAAGGCCTCGTCGAAGCCGAAGTGGCTGGCCAGTTCCGGCGAGAAGCTGCACCAGGTATACGACAGACGGCTGTACGGGTCGGACTCGAGCACGACCTGCTCGGGGTCGCTGACCTTGACGCCGTGGTTGTCCCAGATCATCGTCGATCCCGGCTTCCAGTCGGTGTCGAAGCTCGTCGCCCAGTAACGCTGGGTAAAGGCCGGCTCGGTCAGCGCCTGCCACAGCTTCTCCGGGGTGGTGCTGATGTAGGTTACGTACACGACGCTTGGCTTGTCCATCGGTGTCTCCTCTAGTGCCTGTTTCAGATCCGCGAGCGCGCGAACCCGGGGTTGGTCGTACCGGCTGATCCACCGGTCGGCGATGGCGTTCATTGGCTCGGCGTTGAGGTAGTGCAGCTTCTCCCGGCCCCGCCACACGGTAGTGACCAGGTTCGCCTCCTCGAGGATCGCCAGGTGCTTGCTCACCGACTGCCGGGCCATGTCCAGCCCGGCGCACAGCTCGCGCAGGGTCTGCCC
>DASWUW010000248.1:0-12021 GCA_036406335.1 Trebonia sp. | reverse complement strand
TTGCCGGTGATCTTCCTGGTCATTCCTGACTGATAGCTCATCTCGGAGTTCCGTGCTGCGGGGCTGGCGTGCCGGAGGACTAGAACAGCCGCTCGGGCTGGCCGGTCGCCTCCAGGACCGACATCCACAGGTCCCCGTCGGGGTCGACCTGGTTGCGGCTGCCGGTGGCGACGGGAATCGGGATGTGCACGAAGCGCCCGTGCCAGCGGCCGACGACCATCGCCGTCCGCCCGGCCATCGCCGCGTGCACCGCCGCCTGGGCCAGCCGCAGGCAGTAGACCGCGTCCCACCCGTTGGCGGGCACGCTGCGGATCGCGTAACCCGGGTCAACGTAGCGCAGGCTGAGTTCCGCGCCGGCGGCCGTGAAGTCCGCCGTGATCCGCTCCCGCAGCAGCGCGCCGATATCGGCCAGCCGGGCGTTGCCGGACGCGTCGACCGCGCCGTCGTAGTCGAACAGGTCCTGGCCGGCGCCCTCGGCCACCACCACGACGGCGTGCCCCTGCCGCTGGACCCGGTCCCGCAGCCGGGCCAGGAACCCGCCGGGTCCGCCGAGGCCGAACGGCACCTCGGGGATCAGCGCGAAGTCCACGTCGTGGCTGGCGAGCGCCGCGTAGCAGGCGATGAACCCGGAGTGCCTGCCCATCACCTTGACCAGGCCGACACCGTGCGGGGTGGAGCTGGCCTCGGTTTGCGCGGATTTGATCGACTCGGTGGCCCGGGTGAACGCGGTCTGGAACCCGAAGCTCTGGTCCAGGTAGGGGATGTCGTTGTCGATCGTCTTGGGCACGCCGATGACCGACAGCGGGAGCCCGCGCCGGCCGGCCTCGTCGGCGATCTTGGCCGCCCCGCGCAGCGTGCCGTCCCCGCCCAGCACGAACAGCAGCGCCACGCCCAGCCGTTCCAGGGTGTCTACCATCCGGGCCGCGTCCTGGCCGCCGCGCGACGTGCCGAGGACGGTCCCGCCCCGGTTGTGGATCCCCGCGACCGCTTCCCGGCTCAGCCGGATCGGCTCCACGTCCCCGGACAGGCCGCGGAAGCCGTCGCGGAAACCGATGACGTCGGTGACCCCGTAGCTGTCGGCCAGCTCGAGGACCAGGCCGCGGATCACGTTGTTCAGCCCCGGGCACAGGCCGCCGCAGGTCACGATCGCGGCCCGCGTCCCCGCCGGATCGAAGTAGATGTACTCCCGGGGTCCGCCGGGTTCGAGCGAGGGCAGCTCGCCGACGCCGCACAGCCGCGCCTCGGCTCCCTCCACCGTGTCGTCCAGCAGTACCCGGTCGGCGCCGTAGACGTAGTGCGGTGAGCTCACCCGGCCCTGCACCAGCCGGGCCATCGGGGACAGGAAGGCCGGCTCGCCCAGGCTGCTGACCCGGAGATGGGCCGGCGTGATCGACAGCGGATCCGCGGTACTCACCATGTTCACTAGCCTGCCGCTCCCGTGTTACGTCCGGAGTCTCCCCGAAATGGTCTAGACCAGACCACTAAGGTACCCAGCCCGGATGTCCGCCGTGTGCCCCGGGGATAGCCACCGCGCTACGCACAAGTTAAATTGGCACCGGCCCCGGCAGTACCGCCGCGGCGGACACCGGCAGGAAGGCCACCCAGATGCGCGTCGGGATGATGCTCAACTACTCCGGCGGGTTCACCGAGACGGTCAGCGAGCTCGGAGACTTCGAGCGGGCCGGCCTCGAGATCGTCTTCGTCCCCGAGGCGTACAGCTTCGACGCCGTCAGCCAGCTGGGCTTTATCGCCGCCCGGACCTCCACGCTGGAAATCGCCTCGGGCATCCTGCCGATCTACTCCCGCACCCCGGCGCTGACCGCGATGACCGCGGCCGGGCTGGACTTCGTCTCCGGCGGGCGGTTCACGCTCGGCCTGGGCACCAGCGGCCCGCAGGTGATCGAGGGCTGGCACGGCGTGCCCTACGACGCGCCGGTCGGCCGGACCCGGGAGCTCATCGAGATCTGCCGCCAGGTCTGGCGGCGCGAGCGCCTCGACTACCACGGCCGCCACTACACGCTGCCGCTGGAGGGCGGGACCGGCCTGGGCAAGCCGCTCAAGCTGATCAACCACCCCGTCCGGGAGCGGATCCCGATCGTGATCGCCGCGCTCGGCCCGAAGAACGTGGCCCTCGCGGCCGAGCTCGCCGAGGGCTGGCAGCCCATCTTCTACTTTCCGGAGAAGGCGGCCCTCACCTGGGACGCGCCGCTAACCGAGGGCCGGGCGAAGCGGGACCCGGCGCTGGGCGAGCTCGACGTCATCGCGGCCGCGCCCCTCGCCATCGGCGAGGATGTCAGCGCGCTGCGTGACCTGCTCCGCCCGACGTTCGCGCTCTACATCGGCGGCATGGGGGCCCGCGGTAAGAACTTCTACTACGACCTGGCCTGCCGCTACGGCTATGAACGGGAGGCGGCCCAGATCCAGGACGCCTACCTGGACGGCCGCAAGGACGAGGCCGCGGCCCTGGTTCCGGCCGCGCTGGCCGAGAAGACGTCGCTCATCGGCCCGCACGGCTACGTCAAGGAGCGCCTGGCGGCCTACCGGGAGTCCGGGGTCACCACGCTCAACGTGACCGCGCTGGCGGCGACCCACGGGCAGCGGGTCAAGGACATCGAGGCCATCCGCGCCCTGGCCGGGTAACCGGCCTTACGGCTTGCGGGCCACCCCGCCGTAGCAGGACACCTCGGCCGGGGCGGGCCGCGGCGCCTTCGAGTCCGGCCGCCATTCGGAGACCAGGACCAACCCGGGCGGCGCCAGGTCGAGCCCGCGGAACGCGAGCGACGCGAACTCGTCGGCGTCCCGCGCGCACATCGGCAGGCCCGCCTTGCGGTAGGCCCGCTGCCCGCCGCCGACCCCTTCCGGGTCGTGCTCGAGCGTCATGTGCGACGCGGCCAGGTACGAGCCCGACGGCAGCGCGTCGACCAGCTCGGCCAGCACCGCCGCAGGATCGTCCCAGTCCTCCAGGAAGTGCAGCACCGCGATCAGCATGAGCGCCACCGGCTGCCCGAAGTCGAGCACCGACCGCACCAGCGGCGAGCGAAGGATCTCGGACGGCGTCCTCAGGTCGGCCTGGATGTAAGCGGTCCCGCCCTCGGGCGCCGAGCTGAGCAGGGCCCGGGAGTGCGCGAGCACCATCGGGTCGTTGTCCACGTAGACCACCCGGCAAGCCGGGTCGGCCGCCTGCGCGATCTCGTGCACGTTGGCGGTCGTGGGCAGCCCCGAACCGATGTCGAGGAACTGCCTGATGCCCGCCTCGGCCGCCAGGTAGCGGACCGTCCGGCCCAGGAACCGCCGGTTTTCCCGCAGCCCGGTCCGCCCGGCGGGCCAGCAGGCAAGCGCGGCGTCGGCGACCAGCCGGTCAGCGGCGAAGTGGTTCTTGCCCCCGATGTAGTAGTCGTACATCCGCGCCGCGTGCGGCCGGGACGTATCGATCTCGGGAATGCCCAGGTCGGCCGACGCAAGTTCGATCACGTCCATACCTCCTGGTGTGCCTGCCGTGAACCTGGCCACCAGTCTAAGGACGCGCGATTCGCGCGGCCACGTAAAATTCCGTTAATAAATGTCCGGTGTGTAACCCGCTCCGGCCTGGACCGGGGCGGCGTCACGGCTTGCGGGCGACCCCGCCGTAGCAGTTGACCTCGAACGGCGAAGGCGACGGGGTCAGCGCGGTCGACCGCCATTCCGAGACCAGCACTACCCCGGGCGGCACCAGTTCCAGTCCGGAGAAGGCCAGCCGGGCGAACTCGTCGGAGTCCCGCTTCTGCATGGTGATCCCGGCCCTGCGCATCACCTGCTGGCCCGCGGCCGTCGCGTCCTGGTCGTGCTCCGTGGTCAGGTGGCTCGCGACCAGGTAACTGCCCGCGGGCAGCGCGTCGAGCAGGGTCGCGATGATGTGCGCGGGCTTGGACTCATCCGGCACGAAGTGCAGCACCGCGACCAGCATCAGCGCGACGGGCTGGCTGAAGTCCAGCACCTCGCGGGTAGCCGGGTCGGACAAGATGGTCGCGGGGTCGCGGATGTCGGCGTTGATGTAGGCCGTGCGGCCCTCGGGGGACGAGGTGAGCAGGGCACGGGCGTGCGCGAGCACCAGCGGGTCGTTGTCGACGTAGACGATGCGGGACGCCGGGGCGATCTCCTGCGCGACCTGGTGCACGTTGTTCGTCGTGGGCAGGCCGGTGCCGATGTCGAGGAACTGCCGGATCCCGGCCTCGGCCGCCAGGTAGCGGACGGCGCGCCCGAGGAACGCCCGGTTCTCCCGCGCCGCGATCTGCACGTAGGGCGAGTGCCGCAGCACCTCGGCCGCGGTCTCGCGGTCGGCCGCGAAATGGTCTTTCCCGCCGATGAAGTAGTCGTACATGCGCGCTGAATGCGGCCGCGCGGTGTCGATCTCAGCGGGCAGGTCCGGCAGGTGGCCGTTTGTCACATCCAGCAGCGTATAGCCACCGGCCCCGTGGTCGGCCGCCGGCGGCTAGCGCCGGCGGCTAAAGTCGGTACCGTGCCGGATATCCACGCCGCGCGCCGCCGGCGCGCTCAGCCGCTCATCCGCGAGTCGCAGGCGGACGCCGCCCTCATCACGTCCGGGCCCCACGTCCGCTACCTGACCGGTCTGGCCAGTTCCAACGCCGCGCTGCTGCTGCCCGCCGAGGGCGACGCGGCGCTGCTGGCCACCGACTCCCGGTACGCCGGCGCGGCCCGGCGCGGGCTGCGGCGGCTCGCCTTCGAGGCGGACGAGATGCCCGTCGAGCGGTACGAGGAGCTGCGGGCGCGGGCGGACGGGGTGACCCTGCTGCCGCTGGGCCGGAAAATCGAGGCCCTGCGCGTGGTCAAGGACGCCGACGAGCTGGAGAAGCTCGCGGTCGCCTGCCGGCTGACCGACGCGGCCCTGGCGCAGGTGCTGCCCCAGATCCGTCCCGGCCTGTCCGAACGGACCCTGGCTGCCGCCCTCGACCACGCCATGGCCGTCGCGGGGGCCGAGAGTCCGGCGTTTGACACCATCGTCGCGGCCGGCCCCAACGGCGCGATCCCGCACCACGCCCCGACCGCGCGGGAACTGCGGCGCGGCGACCTGGTGACGATGGACTTCGGCGCCCGGCACGACGGCTACCACGCCGATATGACCCGCACGGTGGCGATCGGCCCGGTCGCGGACTGGCAGCGGGAGATCTACGGCCTGGTAGCGCGGGCCCAGCAGGCCGGCATCGCGGCGCTGGCGGACGGGGCGGAAGCCGGGGCGGTGGACGCGGCGGCCCGCGACGTCATCGAGGCGGCCGGACACGCCGGGCACTTCCAGCACGGGCTCGGGCACGGAGTCGGCCTGGAGATCCACGAAGCGCCGATGCTGGGGTACGGGAGAACGAGTAAACTGACGGACCGGGTTCCCGTTACCGTCGAGCCTGGTGTCTACCTGCCCGGTGAGGGCGGCGTCCGGATCGAGGACGTACTGGTGGTGACGGCGGGTGACCGGGCCCGATTCCTGACTTTGACCACCAGGGAACTGCTGGTCCTGTGAGTGGAGACGACGCGTGGCAAGCACTAATGACCTGAAGAACGGCATGACGCTGAACCTCGAGGGGCAGCTGTGGAATGTCGTGGAGTTCCAGCACGTCAAGCCGGGCAAGGGGCCGGCTTTCGTGCGTACCAAGCTCAAGAACGTCATGTCGGGCAAGGTGGTCGACAAGACGTTCAACGCCGGCATCAAGGTGGATATCGCCAATGTCGACAAGCGCGACATGCAGTACCTGTACCGCGAGGGCGAGGACTTCGTCTTCATGGACCTGTCCGACTACGACCAGCCCCGCATCCCGGCCGCGGTAGTCGGCGGCGCCGCCGACTACCTGCTCGAGGAGCAGACGGTAACGATCGCGTTCAACGACGGCACCCCGCTGTACGTGGACATGCCGGCCGCGGTCGAGCTGGTGATCGCGCAGACCGACCCGGGCCTGCAGGGTGACCGCTCCACCGGCGGGACCAAGCCGGCGACGCTGGAGACCGGCGCCACGGTCCAGGTCCCGCTGTTCATCACCACCGGCGAGAAGGTCAAGGTAGACACCCGGTCCGGTGCCTACCTCGGCCGCGCCTAGATGGTCCGTACCGGCTGCGAGAGAGGGTCACATGGCCGCGCGTAGCAAGGCGCGCAAGCGGGCGCTCGACATCCTCTTCGAGTCCGAGCTGCGCGGCCTGCCCACCCTTGAGCTGCTGAGCGAGCGTCAGTCTCTCGGCGACGTTCCGGTCCAGCCCTACGCGGCCGAGCTGGTGCGCGGCGTAGCGTCGCACAGTGAGCGCATCGACGAGCTGATCTCCTGGAACCTGGTCGACTGGACCATGGTGCGGCTGCCCGCCGTCGACCGCAACATCCTGCGGATCGGCGTCTACGAGCTGCTGTGGGCGGCCGACGTGCCCGACAACGTGGCGATCAGCGAGGCCGTCGCGCTGGCGGAGGACCTGTCCACGGACAACTCTCCGTCGTTCGTCAACGGCGTCCTGGCCCGCCTCAAGGCCGAGAAGCCGACCCTCTCCCTCGACCCCGACGCGTCCGCCTTCGGCCCGGACGACGCCGGGGACGCGGGCGCGGAGGACGAGGACGAGGCCGACCCGTACGCGGACGACGAGCCCGTCCTGGCCCCGGAGCCGCGGCCCCGGCCGTAGCGCCCCGGCTGTGCACGGGTGAGCTGCGGACGCAGAAGATCCGGTCCCCGCCCGGGACCGGATCTTCTGCGCTTAACCACTTCCTCGCGGCCGGGCAGCTAGGCGCCGGCGAAGTGCAGCCGCAGGCCCAGGCGGCGGACGACGGCGAAGAACCACAGGGCGCAGATGCCCGCGCCGACCACGGTCAGGCCGACGGTGACCACCGTGGAGAGCAGCAGGAAAAGCTGGTAGGGCTCGGTGATCATCATGACGCCCAGGCCCAGCGTCGCCAGCAGGAACAGCCCGGCCCAGAGCCAGGTAGCGCCCTGGAAGAAGCGGTGCAGCGCGGGATGCGGCTGCTTGAGCGCCACTACTTCCGCGGCGAGCTGCGCGACCAGCGGTTTACGGGTAGGCGCGGTCCGCGCGAACATGACGCACATCGCCAGGTTGCCCACCGGGAACTGAAACTCGAACATCCAGGTGTAGCCGGTGCTGACTGCCACGACCGTCTGCACGCTGAGTACCAGCGCGGAGATCATCAGCAGCGAGGTGATCGAACCGGTGACGATCTTGCGCAGCGCGATGAGCAGCCAGACCACCGCCGTGCCCGCCAGGAGCCCCGCGTCCGGGCTGACCAGGTCGGTAACCGCGACGTAAGTGCCGAAGGGCAGTCCGACTGATTCAGCCATGCTCCACACGGACGTCCAGATCAGGCGCCGGGGATGCGGAAGCTCGAGAAGCTCGGTGGCGGCTGGCATGCGGTTGAGCATACGGGCCGGCGGTGACTCGGGTGGGGTCATTCGCTTACCGCGGCGTGTCGCTTTCGCCCGCTTGGCGAATCCGTCAGATGAGGTCTCCACGATCATTAACACGCGACCTGGAAGTCCACGGTTCACCCTTTTATTAACAATCAGTGATTTTACTAATACTTAAGGTAGCTGAGATTCGCTCCCCGGAGCGGTACCCAGCCGCCCCATCGCACTACAGTGAGACTGCGCCGTCAACCTGGGGAGTGGTTAAACGTGGCCGCAGAGGTTCCTGCGAAAGCCGTGCCGGGCACGGATGGTCCCGACGCGCCTCGCGGTCCGTCGCTGGTGTGGGACATCCTGGCTCAGGTGGTCGCCGAGCGGGCCGCGGCGACGGGACGGACCCGCCTCGACATCGTCGACGTGGGCGCGGGGACCGGCGGGTTCGCGGTGCGCATCGCGCGCCGCGGCCACCAGGTCACCGTGGTGGACCCGAGCCCGGACGCCCTCGCCGCCGCGCGCTGGCGGGCCGCCGAGGCGGGAGTCACGCTCACCGAGGTTCAGGGGGACGCCGTGGACCTGCCCGCCCTGGTGGGCGAGCCCGGCGCCGGCGGGGGCGGCGCGGACCTGGTCATCTGCCACAGCGTCCTGGAGTACGTGGACTCGCCGTCCGCCGCGCTCGCGGCGGTCGCCCGGGTGCTGCGGCCCGGCGGCACGGTCAGCGTGCTCGCCGCCAACGCGGTCGCGGCGGTGCTCCAGCGAGCGCTGACCGGGAAGTACGCCGAGGCGCAGGCCCTGCTGCCCGGCACCGCGCGGTCCGGTGCCGGGGCCGACCCGGCGCCGGCCTCTCCGTCGGCGGCCCGGCGGTTCACCCTGTCCGAGCTGACCGCCCTGATCCAGGCCGCCGGGCTGCGGGCGGGCGACGCGCACGGCATCCGGATCTTCTCTGGCCTGCTGCCCGGTGCGGGCGCCGACCCGGGCGCCGCCGAGGCCCTGCGCGAGCTGGAGGAGGCCGCGGCCAGCTGTCCGCCGCTGCGGGACATCGCCGCCCGGCTGCATGTCCTCGGCCACCGGTGAATCCGGCGCCCCCTGACGACGCCGGCTGCCGCGTCCTGCACGTGGACATGGACGCCTTCTACGCCAGCGTGGAACTCCGCGACCGGCCCGACCTGCGCGGCCGGCCGGTCGTGGTCGGCGGCCTCGGCACCCGCGGCGTGGTCCTGTCCGCGACCTACGAGGCGCGCGCGTTCGGCGTGCGGAGCGCGATGCCCGTCGGCCGGGCCCGGCGGCTGTGCCCGCAGGCGGTGTTTCTCCCGCCGCGGCACCAGCTCTACGGCGAGGTTTCCCGGGAAGTCATGGCGGTCTTCCGCGCCGTCACCCCGGAGGTGGAACCGCTCTCGCTGGACGAGGCATTCCTCGACGTGTCCGGCGCGCGGCGCCGCCTGGGGGCTCCGCGCGCCATCGGTGAGCTCATCCGGCGGCAGGTCCGCGAGCAGCAGTCCATTACCTGCTCGGTCGGGATAGCGCCGGTTAAGTTTGTCGCCAAGATCGCGTCGGCCCGCTGCAAACCCGACGGGCTGCTGGTGGTGCCGGCGGACGGGGTGCTCGAGTTCCTGCACCCGCTTCCGGTGAGTGTGCTGTGGGGAGTAGGGGAACGGGCCGAGGAGGTCCTGGGCAGGCTCGGCCTGCGGACGGTAGGCGACCTCGCGCACGTGCCCGAGGCCACGCTCAAGCGTGAACTCGGCGCCGCGGGCGAGCACCTGCACGCCCTCGCCTGGGGCCGGGACGAGCGGGCGGTCACCCCGCGGCGGGAAGAGAAGAGCGTAGGCGCGGAGGAGACCTTTTCCGTGGACGTCGACGATCCGGAGATCATCCGGAAGGAACTGCTGCGCCTGTCGGGCAAGACCGCGCAGGCGCTGCGCGGCGCCGGGTGCGTTGCCCGGACGGTGACGGTAAAGCTCCGGCTGGCCAGCTTCAAGACGATCACCCGGTCCCGGACGCTGGCGGAGCCGACCGACGTGGCCCGGGAGGTCTACGCGACCGCCCGCGCGCTGTACGAGGGCTCGGGTCTGGACAGCCGGGCCCGGCTGCGCCTCGTCGGCGTCCGCGCGACCGGACTGCGCCCCGCGACCAGCGCCGCCCGGCAGCTGGCGTTCGACGACCGCGCGGCCGGCTGGCGGGAAGCGGAGCAGGCGGTGGAGGCGATCGCCCGGCGCTTCGGGACCGGAGCGGTGCGGCCGGCGGCACTTTTCGGTGCTTCTCCCGACGGCCCGGCCGACGCCCCTTCCAACCCGCGTGATCTGCCGCGTAATCTGGGAAATGAACGAGATGTAGAAGTGGAGTGAAAGTCACCCCACCCCCCGGGCTTCATGGGAGGCGTCGTGCCGCTCTCTGAGCATGAGCAGCGCCAGCTCGAGCAGATCGAGCAGGCGCTCTACAGGGAGGATCGGAGGCTAGCGAGGCTAGTCCGCTCCAGTGATCCCCGCGTGCATTACAAGCGCCGGGTGGCAGGTGCCCTGGTCGGTTCGGTCCTTGGCGCGGCCATGATCGCCGCCGGGATCACCCTGCCGGTGATCGCCCTGGCGGTGGCTGGTTTTATTGTCTTGCTGCTGTGCGGAATCTGGGCCCTGAACAGCTGGCGCCAGATGTCAACCGTCGCCCTCGGCACCGCGCCAGGCGGCTCGGCGACGGGCAAGCGCCGTTCCCGTCGCCGCCGTCGCCGTGTCAGCGGGGAGCCGCGCGGATCCTTCGGTGAACGGCTGGACGAGCGCTGGCGCCGACGGCAGGAGGGGGAACTCTGACCGGCCCTTACCAGCGGCTGAGGAGCGTGGGCCGAAACCGGCGGTACAGCGCTAGTTCCTTGAACACCTCGCCAGGACGCACCCAGTGATCCGGCGCCTCAAACCAGGTCAAGCACGGACCACTCCGGGGCCCTGCCGCACCACGGGCTGCGAGCCGCCGTTCTTTTTCACCCGAGGAACGCTTGCCTTTACAGACGGGCTACGATCTCCTCGTCTACCAGGGCTGTTATAGAGGTTCGCTGGGAGCCGCCCCTTTCCACGTGAGCGGTTACGGTTACCACCGCCTCCCTATCCGGGGAGATTATGCAGAGCTGGCCGTAGAGGCCTGCCATTTTGTAGGTTTTCTCCCCGGGGGTGCACCAGACGCCGAGGCCGTAACTGTCCGAGAGGCGGAAGCCTTCGTCTGCTGGGTCCCGCATGGTCGGGACGGTTTCGGTCGCGATTCGTGCGCAGTATTCGGCGGGGACCAGCTGGCGGTCTTCGTGGCGGCCCTCGTCTAGCAGGAGGCGGCCGAAGCGGGCCAGTTCGGACGTCCTCAGATGGAGGGCGCTCTCCGCTACCGGATGGCCGAGGGGGCAGGTGTGCCACTGGGGGTTGTGGATGGCCAGCGGGGTGAAGAGGCGGGGCAGCAGGTAGTCGCGGACGTTGGCGCCGGTCGCGGCGCGCAGGGCGCGGGCCGCTACGTACGGGCCGATGCCGGTGTACCGGAAATACGTGCCGGGCTCGTGCGCGAGCGGGGTCGCGAAGAAATCGGCGGCCAGGTCCGGGACCACGACGGGGTCGTAGGCGGACCAGAAGTACGGGCTGCCGGACGTCATCGTGAGCAAGTGCCGGAGCGTGACCTGGTCCAGGCGGGGCGCGGCAGAGCCGGCTAGCTCGGGGTAGTACTTAAGGGCGGGGTCGTCCAGGGCGAGGCGGCCTTCGGCTTCGGCGATGCCAAGCGCTACGGACGTAAAGGTTTTGGAGACCGACCGCACGTCGACTCGGTCGTCCGAGCGGAGCCTGCGTTCGGCCGGCTCGGCACCGCGGCGGTAGACGTGCACTCCGTAGAGTTCCATGCCCTCTCGTTCGGCGGACCGGACCAGGGCGTCAATAAGTTCTCGCACGGCGGGAGCCTAATAGCGGGGTCTGACATTCGCAGCTGCCTGCGCCGCGTCACTATGGCCCCAGGGCCCCGGAGTGCTCCGTGCTCGACCGGGTTTGCGGCGGTTGTGACGCGGGCGCCTACGGACTTTGAGCGGGAGGTGTCCGGAGCATCTCCTCCGCGCGGGTAGCGCGGTTTTGGGGCGCGCTGCTTGGCCGGGAGCCGGGGCCGTCTCAGGACGGGTGGGTGTACCTCGGCCAGCGCGGCGACGCGCAGCCCCGGCTGGTGTTTCAGCCCGTTCCAGAGCCGAAGGCAGGCAAGGTCCGGGTTCATCTGGACGTGGCCGTCAAGGACGTCGGCGAGGGCCTTGAGCTTGTCGTGATGCTGGGTGGACGATTCACAGGCGAAAGGCACGACTACGACGAGGGCGTTGTTGTGGTGATGGCCGATCCCGAGGATCATGAGTTCTGCCTGGTCCAGTACCACTGACCGATTACGGCCTGACGGGTGAGCTCCGTGATGACCATAGGATTTCTTCGTAGCCGCCAGCGGGCAGATCCGGATAGCCGCTGGTCAGGAAGCACCTCATATCCGGAACGGTCAGCTCATCAGCCGCCCCGCCCCAGGGGGTACTGGAGTCCGTCCGTTAACTGGCGGACCCGCTCCGGGGTGTCGGGGTTACGGGGCGGGCTTCCGTCGGGAGCGGCCCCGGCGGGTTTCCCGGTGGAGGTCGCCGGCTGAGATGACGGCGGTCAGCGTCGGGCTG
>DASWUW010000247.1:0-3704 GCA_036406335.1 Trebonia sp. | reverse complement strand
GCTCACCCCCACCCCCCTCCCCATGACACAGTCCTCCGCGAAGCGCCGCGCCGCATCCGGGCCGCCGCCGCGGCGCGGGGCAATCCTCGTACGGTCGTGCTGGCCCACGCCTGGGTGGCCGGGGGAGCCTCGGAGAACGAGCGGCAGCAGGACGCGGCCCAGCACGTCAGCGCCTCCGAGCGCGACATCTCGGTCGGCGGCATCGGCTACGTCCCGGTAAGCGTGTTCGACCGCTTCAGTTACGTCGCCCTCGGCCACCTGCACGGCCGGCGCACCCTGACCGAGCGCATGCGCTACTCCGGTTCCCCGCTGCCCTACTCGTTCTCGGAGCGGCAGCACCAGAAGGGCAGCTGGCTCGTCGAAGTCGGCGGCGCCGCTGACCGTGACCACGCCGCCGCCGCTGACCGTGACCACGCCGTCGGCATTACTGACCGTGACCACGCCAGCATTACCGCGGAGTGGATACCGGCCCCGGGCGGCCGGCGGCCCAGCGTGCTCGCGGGCCGGATCGACGACTTGCTCGGCTCGCGCCAGCACGACCCGCTCGAGGCCGACTTTCTCGCCGTGACGCTCACCGACACGGCCCGCCCCGAGGGGGCGATGGAGCGGCTCCGGGTCCGGTTCCCGCATATCCTCACGCTCGAGTTCAAGCCGCAGGGCGTCACCGCCGACCCGCGCAGCTACGGCCAGAAAGTCAAGGGCCGCGACGACCTTGACGTCGCCGCCGAGTTCGTCCGGCACGTGCGCAACACCGACGCCGATACCGGCGAGCGCGAGCTGCTCGAGGCCGCCTTCGCGGCCTCCCGGGACGCCGCGGCTCGCACCGGAGGAGAGTCCTGATGCGTCCGCACCAGCTCCGGGTCACCGCCTTCGGCGCGTTCGCCGGGTCCGAGCAGGTCGCCTTCGATGACCTAGACGGCCTGTTCCTGCTGCACGGCGAGACCGGTGCGGGCAAGACGACGCTGCTCGACGCGATCGCGTTCGCCCTCTACGGCCGGGTCCCGGGGGAGCGCGGCACCGCCCGGCGGCTGCGTTCCGACCACGCTGCCCGCGGCACCGCGACCGAGGTGGAACTCGAGGCGACGATCGGCGGCCGCCGTCTGCGGATCACCCGCCGCCCGGAACAGCACCGCCCGAAGAGATCAGGCGCCGGCACCACCATCGAGCCGGCCTCGGTCCGTCTGGAGGAACGGTCCGCGGCAGCCGACTGGGAGGTCAAGTCGACCCGGATCGGCGAGGCGGACAAGGAGATCGCCGAACTGCTGGGCATGTCGGCCGAGCAGTTCTTTCAGGTCGTCCTGCTGCCCCAGGGTGAGTTCGCCCGTTTCCTGCGCGCCGACGCCAAGGACAAGGAAGCCCTGCTGGCGCGTCTCTTCGGCACCGACCGTTTTCGCCGGGTAGAAGACTGGCTGGCCGACCGCCGCCGGGCCACCGACAAGGACGTGGCCGCCGCTGCGGGCGCAGTCGACACCCTGGTGGCGCAGCTCGCCCAGGCCGCCGGCGTCCCCGTTCCCGACCCGGCCGCCGGCGTCCCCGTTCCCGTTCCCGACCCGGCCGCCGGCGTCCCCGTTCCCGTTCCCGACCCGGCCGCCGTCGCGGGGCAGGCGACCTGGGCTGCCCGCCTGCGTCTGGCGGCCGATGCGGACCGCACCGCGGCGGCCGCCCTGACCGCGCGACGCCGGGCCGAGCTCGAGGCCGCCCTTGCTGCCAAGGCCGAGGCCGAGCAGCTCGCCGCCCGCCAGCGCCGCCGACGGGATGCTCTCATCCGGCAGCGGGAACTCGAGGCGGTCACGCCCGAGATCGGCCGGCTGGGCCCGGACGCCGCGGCCCTGCGCGCCGCCGGCCAGCAGCAGCAGGCCCAGGCCGGCCATCTTGAGGCGCTGCGCGCCGTCGTCCGCCAGGCCGAGACGGAGGACCAGACCGCCGCTGCCGCCCGCGCCCGCGCCGCCGAGCTGGCCGACGACCTCCAGCGCACCCAGGCCGAAGCCGGGCGCCGTCAGGCGGATCGTCCCCGGGCCGAAGCGGCCCGCGACGCGGCCAGCCAGGCCGCCGCCGCCCTCCCCGCCGCCCAGGCCGAGGCGGACACCGCGCGCCGGGTCGCCGTCGACGGCGCCGCCCTGGTCAGCGAGCACACTAAGCGGGCCACGCTGCACGAGGCGCACCTGACCGCCCGGGAGAGATCGCTGGTTGCGCAGGCCGACGCGCTGCGCGTCCGCGGCGCCCGTATCGACGGTATGCGCGCCGAGCTGGCCGCTCAGATGACCGACGGCAGCCCCTGTCCGGTCTGCGGCTCGATCGACCACCCGGACCCGGTTGACACCGAGTCCTTCCCCCCGGTCAGCCGGGACGAAGAAGACGCCGCCAACCAGCTCGCCA
This sequence comes from Trebonia sp., assembly GCA_036406335.1. Lineage (GTDB taxonomy): Bacteria > Actinomycetota > Actinomycetes > Streptosporangiales > Streptosporangiaceae > Trebonia. Next base: position 1,328 of record DASWUW010000247.1, on the reverse strand, counting down.
CCGAGGCGGCCCAGGCTGCGGATCAGGCCGGGCAGCTGGTCGCCGCGGCCGACGCGGTATTCGGAGAACTCGCGCAGCGCCTAGCCGACACCGGGTTCGCACCGCTAGCAGCCCCGGCGACCACGGGCGGTGCGGAGGCGGCCGCTGCCCAGACCGCTGCCCCAGCCTCCCCGACCACTGGTTCCCCAACCGCCGCTACTCTGACCGCCGCTACTCTGACCGCCGCCACTCTGACCACCGCCGCGTCCGCGGCCCAAGCCGCCGCGGACCGCCTGGCCGCCGTGGCGGCCCGGCTGAGCGTCACCGCCGCGCACCTGACCGGACTGCAGCGTGAGCTAGACGACCTGGACCAGGCCATTGCCACCGACAAGGCCAGGCTGGCCGAGCTCACCCAGCAGCGTGCCGCCGCGCTGGCCGAAGCCGGAGCGGCCGACGTCCGGGCCGCGGATCGTCGCGCGGACCTCGTCGCCCAGCTCGGCGCAGACTGCGACCTGGAAGCGGCGATCAGCGCCGCGACGAAGTTGGCGGGGGCGCTCATCACCGCGGCCGCGGTCGGTGACCTGCTCGCCGACCCGGACCTGGCGGTAGCCCTGGACCCGCCCGCGCCGGTAGCGGAAACCACGGCTGCGGTCGACACCGCTCAGCGATCTCACGACCAGGCCAATACCGCCTACGGCACCGCCCAGCACCGGGCCGGTCAGCTGGCCCTCCTCGAGCCACGGCTCACCGATGCTCTGGCCGCCCTCCGGCCGCTCCGGGACCGGGCCGGCCAGGTCCGCCAGCTGGCCGACCTGGCCAACGGCACCGGCAGCGTCAACCAGTACAAGATGACCCTGTCTAGCTTCGTCCTTGCCGCCCGGCTGGAAGAGGTCGCCGCCGCGGCCAGCGAACGCCTGCTGACGATGACCGCCGGCCGCTACACCCTGGTCCATTCCGACGCGCGGAGGGGAAACGCTAAGGCAGGCTTGTCCCTGCTGGCCTGCGATGCCTGGACCGGCATCGACCGCGACACCGCGACCTTGTCTGGTGGCGAGACCTTCCTCGCCAGCCTTGCCCTGGCCCTCGGCCTGGCCGACGTAGTGACCGCCGAATCGGCCGGCAACCGGATGGAGGCCCTGTTTGTGGACGAGGGCTTCGGCACCCTTGATGAGGACACCCTGGACGAGGTCATGAACGTCCTCGACAGCCTGCGGGCCGGCGGCCGCATCGTCGGCATCGTCAGCCATGTGACCGAGCTCCGCCAGCGCATCCCGGCCCGGATCCATGTCCGCAAGTCCCGCGCCGGCAGCCACGTCGAGATAGTCCCCGCTTAACTCCACCCGCAGGCC
>DASWUW010000246.1:0-1642 GCA_036406335.1 Trebonia sp. | reverse complement strand
GTTCACATAAGTCAGATTCTTTAAGGGATTATCCGGAAGGAGGGCCGGCGTATGGAAGAGCGTGAGTCGTCGCATCCGGCCCCGGCCCCGGCCCCGGCCCCGGATGCGGCTTTGGTCCCGGATGCGGTCTTGGTCCCGGATGCGGACCCGGCCGCGGATGCGGCCCTGGCCCCGGATGCAGACCCGGACCCGGAGTGGGCCGCCTATGTGGCGTGGCTGGACGGCGAGCTCGCCGCGGGCCGCGATCCTGACTACGGCCCGGAGCCGGCGGTATGGGAGCTCGGAGACTGGGACTCCTGCTCCAGCACGAAAGTGCCCGCCGCCGCCGATCCGCCTTGCCCCCGGCGCGGCCGGCGGTTCGGCCAGGGTGACGAGGCGGACGTACTGCCGCCCGGCCCGCTGCTCGTCGGGCTCACCGAGGAAGCGGTCGGCGATCTCGGGTCCCTGCCGGACGGTGAGCTGATCGGGGTTCTGCAAGCCGCCCGCCGTCAGGAGATCCGCGAGACCTACAAGCAGGCGCTGGTGATCGCCGAGTTCGCCCGCCGCCGGGAGGCGGCGTTCAATGAGGCCAAGGCCCGCGGTGTCCCGGTTGGCTGCCGGGCAGGCGGGTTCCCCGGCGAGGAACTGGCGATGGAACTGGTCACCACCCGGATCCAGGCCGGGCACCAGATCGAGACCGCGAGTGACCTGGTGACCCGGCTGCCGGCCACACTAGCCGGAATGGCGGCGGGCCTGATCGACGACGCCCGGGCGGCCTGGATCGCCTACTACACCCGCAGCCTGACCTTTGCCGATGCCACCCGGGCCGATACGGTCCTCGCCGCCGCTGCGCCGGACCTACGGGTCGACCAGCTGGCGCGCAAGGCGGCCGCGCTGGAGATGAAGCTCGACCCTGCGGCGGCCCGAGCCCGTAAAGAACACGAAAAGCGCACCAATCAGCGGGTAGAGGCCCGGCGGGAAGCGTCGGGTAACGCGTCGCTGTCAGCCCGGGAGATGGATACCGCCGAGGCGATGGCCGCCAAGTCCTACATCGATGCCATGGCGGCCGCGCTCCGCGACGGCGGCCTGGATGCCCCGCTCGGCGCGCTGCGGGTGCTGGCGCTGGGCGACCTCACCCAGGGACGCAATCCCCTGGACCGCCTCAGGGCAGTTCCCGCCGCCAGTAGCGTCCCCGGTTCGGAGCAGCCGGGCCGCCCAGAGCAGGTCGACGACCCGTCCGGTCGCGCCGGCTCCGGCACCGGTTCCGGTCACGCCGGCCCCGCCCCCATACCCGCGCTTATCAACCTCATCGTCCCGGCCGGCACCATTCTCGGCTGGTCCGGTGCCCCCACTCAGGCCGGAGCCTGGGGCCTGCTGGATCGCGAGGAAACGGGCGCTGTCGTCACCGCCGCGTCCCGGCACCCGAGAACCCGCTGGTGCGTCACCCTCACCAATCCAAAAGGCGAGGCCATAGCGCACGCCTGCGCCCGCGGCCAGCATCCGTGGGCCCCGGAAGATCGCCCGGACTCTCCCGGCCCGGGGGGCGGGCGCGACGGCCCCGCCCCCGAGCAGGCCGCCCGGCTGCACGACCGGTTGCGCGGCCTGAACCTCACCTTCGAGCCGATCGCCAGCGACACCTGCGATCACGCGCACGCCCAGGACC
>DASWUW010000245.1:0-1903 GCA_036406335.1 Trebonia sp. | reverse complement strand
AGCCGGTGATGTGACCGTTCCCGGGGACCTGACTGGCCAGCAGTGGCACCAGCGGCTGGCCGGGCGGCATACCGACGAGGCAGTACGAGCGGAAACGGCCGTCATCCCGCCCAGCGTCGCGGCGGACCGGATCGGGCAGGCCGCGATGCGCTGCGCGGGGCCTGACTCTCCGGCCTGATCACGATCTGCGGCCTGCGGCCAGCCGCGAAGGCTGGATCGCGCTGCCGGCCGGATCACTGGCCGCACTCGCGTAAGAGGCGATTCCTTCGGCTCGTCGCGATCGACAGCAGCACCTGATCGCCGACTCTGAACGTGTCGGAAGACCGGGTGAATCGCCTGCAGTTCAGCGCCGAACATCCGGTTACGCTAAGCGCAGGGAATTTGGTACTAGCCAGGCCGCAGCCTGGCCAGTACCGGTCGACGGCTGAAGATCGGCAGGGCGCCGTGGATGACTTGGATGGTTTGCGCGACACGGGTCAGCTCCAGTCGGCCCTGCGAGGCGACTTCAAGATCGTGGCCGGCTACGGCGAGGAGCACCCGGGGGCCTGGGCGGGAACTTGGTGGGATAACGAGCCCACCGTCCGCATCGTCGCCGCGTTCAAAGGCGACGCCGCCCCGCGCGACGCCGCGCTGCGCCCCCGGCTCCGGTACCCGGGCCGGCTCGTCGTGCTGAGCAGGCCGCACTCGCTCTCTGACCTTCGACGGGTACGGGAAGAGATCGAGCGCACCCTCCGCGAGCGCCAGGCACAGGCCGGCCGCCCGGTCCTCGCCTCCATAGCGGGGGGAAAGGCCGTCATCAGCGTGGACTTGCGGGCCGGCCAGGAGCAGGTGGCCGGCGAGCTCGCTTCCCGCTACGGGAGCGCGGTCGAGCTGCGGGTGGGATTTTTTGCCTTCCCGGACCGACGGCGCTCCCGCCCGGGGGTCTCTGCCGGGACGGAGCCGGAGGAGCAGGTCGTCAAGGGGCTGGAGATGAGCGTGGAGGTTGACCAGGAGGTCCTGCAAGCCGGCGACGACGGCTGGGGCCGTCTCGTCTTGCGCAACAGCAGCCCGGAACGGATCGGCCTGCTCGGCGTCGGCCAGCCGCTGGTCGGCTCCCTGCTGAACTCTTCCCTCGAGCGGGTCGGCGGCTACTGCGGCGCAATCGCCGGCACGGGACGGATCATCGATCTGGCCCCGGGAGAAACAGCCAGCCTCCCGGTCATCTTCGGGACCGCCAGCACCCACGAGGACCTGGGCTACGTGCTACCGCCCGGCCGGTACTGGCTCAGCGTCCAGATGCGCTTCCAGCACGGCCCCGGCACCCCCCTGACGACCACTCCCGCCGCGCCCCCGACACCGATCACGGTCATCCCCCAGAGCCAGAAGCTCAGGGATAATCAAGCTGGGCGCCACGGAGCGCCCGCTTAACAGACTGTTCGTGTCAGGTGCGGCATCGCCGAGCGCTCGCCAGGCACGCCGATCGGCGGTTCTCGATCGGGTGGGGCGGGTCCCGCCTCGGCTACCACGGAGGTGAACCCTCCGCGTGGTGCGGGCGTCATGATTACCTCCCCTGCACAAGAAACGAGTCGCCGGCCGGGCCGGAACGCGGATATGGTCCCCGGATGCCTGATCCGCTCTTTGCTCACCCTCGGCTGGCCCCGGTTTACGATGCTTTTGACGGCGAGCGCGCTGACCTGCCCGCTTACCTCGCCATCACCGCGGAGCTGGGCGCGGACCGCTTGCTGGACATCGGGTGCGGAACGGGGAGCCTGGCGGTACTGCTGGCCGGCGCCGGCCGGACGGTCATGGGCATCGACCCTGCGCTGGCTTCGCTGGAGGTCGCTCAGTCGAAGGACAAAGACGCGAGAGTGACCTGGGTGCACGCAGGCGCGGCGGACGCGCCTGCGTTCGCGGCCGACCTCGC
>DASWUW010000244.1:0-4799 GCA_036406335.1 Trebonia sp. | reverse complement strand
AAGGCGGCTGCCGCGGCCGGGTCCGTGCGGGCGTGCGGCGCGTGCGCTCCGTCCTTCCCGCCGACCTCGCCGAGCTCGGCTTCCAGCCACAGCCCGTGCGCGTGGGCCCACTCGGCGGCCGCGCGGGTGGCCGCGATGTTGCCGTCGTAGTCCATGGCCGAGGCGTCGAACATGACGGAGCTCATCCCCGCATCGGCGGCCTGGTGCAGCAGCGCTATGTCCTGGACGTGGTCGAGGTGCAAGGCCACGGGCACGGCGGCGGCCTGCGCGATCTGGGCCGCGCCGGCCGCGATCGGCCGTAGCTGGTGGCGGTGAAAGGCCACCGCGTTCTCGCTGATCTGCAAGATCACCGGTGCCTGGGCGGCCTCGGCGCCGGCCACGATGGCCTCGGCGTGCTCGAGGGTGATGATGTTGAACGCGGCGATCCCGCAGCCTGCGGCGCGGGCATCGCTGACGAGGGTCCCGGTACTGGCGAGTGGCATGCGGCCTTCCTCGGTGCGAGAGGACTTGACAAAATCCCAATGAAAACCCACGATATCCAATTATTGCCAAGTTGTGAATGGGGAGCGGGGCTGCGCAGGCCCCGCCCGGGCGGAGGTTGAGGGATGACGCAGCCACTGCTGGTCGGCCTGGACGTGGGCACGACGGCGAGCAAGGCGGTGGTATTCAGCCTCTCCGGGCAGGCGCTCGCCGAGGGGCGGGCCGTCACGCCGTGGCAGGCCACGGCGTCGGGAGCCGAACTGGACCCGCGGCCGCTACTCGGCGCCGTGCTGCTAGCCGTCGGCGACGCTCTCGACGCGGCGCCGCCCGGGCCGGTCGCCGCCCTGGGCGTCGCCAGCATCGGCGAGTCCGGGGTGCTGACCGGTCCGCACGGCGAGCCGGTCGCCCCGGTGATCGCCTGGCATGACACCCGCGACGAGCAGCAGGTACGCGAGCTCGCGGCAGACCTGGGAGCGGCCGAGTTCGCGGCCCGCACGGGGCTCCCGCTGCGCGGGCAGTGGTCCGTCACCAAGCATCGCTGGCTAGCCCGGAACCGGCCGGCGGTCAGGGCGGCCAGGCGGAGGTTCAGCATCGCGGAGTGGGTCGTGCGGGAACTGGGCGGCGAGGAGGCCAGCGAGCAGTCGCTGGCCTCGCGCACCGGGTGGCTGGACCTGGCCCGGCGCCGGTGGTGGCCGGAAGCGCTGGACTGGTCGGGCCTGGACCCTTCGCTGCTGCCCGACCTGACGGTGGCCGGCCACCCGCTAGGCCGGGTGACCGCCGCGGACGCGCCCGCCCGGCTGGCCGGCGCGGTCCTGACGGTCGCGGGACAGGACCACCAGGCGGCCGCCGTCGGCGCCGGCGCGGCAGGCCCGGGTGACCTGCTGGATTCCTGCGGAACGGCCGAGGCTCTCATCCGGACCGCCCGCCCCGACCTGCCGGCCGCCGCGGTAAGGGAGCTGACCGAGGCCGGCGTCACGGTGGGATGGCACGCCCTGCCTGGCCGGTGGTGCCTGCTCGGCGCCACTGAGGGCGGTCTCGTGCTGGAACGCACGCTGCAGCTGCTCGGCCTGACCGGCGCGGCGATCCCCGACCTGGACCGCCGCGCGCTCACCGGGCCGCCGTCGGACCTGCGGCTGGATATCGGCCCGGGCACGGTGGCCGTCGCGGCAGCCGGCGCGGACGCCAGCCCCGGGCCGGTATGGCGCGCCGCGACCGAGGCGGTCACCAGCCAGGCGGCCGAGCTGGGCGCGGTCATGACCAGGGTCGCGGGCGCACCCCGCCGGATTGTCGTCACCGGCGGCTGGGCCCGCAGCTCGGCCCTGATGTCCGCCAAGGTCAGGGCATTCGGGCCGCTGTCCCGGCTGCCGGAGCCCGCGGAGGCAGGCGCGCGCGGCGCCGCCCTGCTGGCCGGCCTCGCGGCCGGGCTCTATGCAAGCGCCGACGAGTTTCCCGCCCCCGGCACCGCCCCCGCGCACGCCGCGCCGGAGGTCCCCGGTGCCTGACCGGAGGGGAGCACCATGACGAGCCCGGACCGGGCGGCTGTGGCCGGCGCCGGATCCAGCGCTTACCGTTACGCGGCCCAGCGGCGCGACGCCATCCTCCGCGCGCTCCGCACCCGGGGCGAGGTCAGCGCCGCCGCGCTGACGCAGGAGCTGGAGGTCACCGCCGAGACCATCCGGAAGGACCTGATCGTCCTGGAACGCCAGGGTCTGCTGCGGCGCGTCCACGGCGGCGCGCTGCCCGTTGACCGCCTGTCGTTCGAACCCGAGGTCAGCGCCCGGCTGGAATACGCGCAGGAAAAGCAGCGCATCGCCCGGGCCGCGCTCGACCACCTGCCGCTCGCCGGATCCGTACTGCTCGACGCCGGCTCCACCGTCAGCAAGCTCGCCGAGATGTTCCCCGGCGACCGGCAGCTGACCGTCTTCACCAACACCCTCCCCGCTGCGCTCGCCCTGGTGACCCGCCCGAACCTGACCGTCTACGCGCTCGGCGGCCGTCTCCGGGGCCGCACCCTGGCCACCGTCGAAGGGTGGGCCGCCCAGGCACTGGCCGAGATCAACGTCGACGTCGCCTTCCTCGGCACCAACGCCATCTCCGTGGAACGAGGCCTGACCACACCTGATCCCGCCGAAGCGGCCGTCAAGCGCCTCATGCTCGGCTGCGCGCGGCAGCGCATCCTGCTGGCCGACAGCAGCAAGGCCGGCCGGGTCAGCCTCTGCCAGCATGCCGGCCTCAGCGACATCGACATCTTTATCACCGACACCGGCATCAGCGCAGCGGACGCAGCCGCCATCCAGGCCGCCGGGCCCATCGTGGAGCAGGCATGATCGTCACAGTGACTCCCAACCCCAGCGTCGACCGGACCCTGTTCATCGACGCCCTCGCCCGCGGTCAGGTCACCCGGAGCAAGCGCAGCCTGGCCGAGCCCAGCGGCAAGGGCGTCAACGTCAGCCTCGCCTTGCACGCCCACCGACACCCCACCACGGCAGTGCTCCCGATCGGCGGCGCCAGCGGGGCGCAGCTAGCCCAGATGCTCACCAGCTCCGGTGTCGCCTTCCGTCCCGTGCCGGTCAGCGGCGTCATCCGGAGCAACATCAGCCTGGCCGAGTCCGACGGCACGGTTACCAAGATCAACGAGAGCGGCCCGTCCCTGACCAGCGGCGAGGTCCGCGCCCTGCAAGACGCCGCGCTGGCTGCCAGCGGCGGCGCCACGTGGCTGGCGGTCTGCGGCAGCCTCCCCGGAGGCGTCGGTGCGGACTTCTACACCGGGCTCGTCCGCTCAGCGCGGGACCTGGGGCTGAAGGCTGCTCTCGACACCTCCGGCGTCGCGCTCGGCTGGGCCGTCCAGGCCCGGCCCGACCTGGTCAAGCCCAACGCAGAGGAACTCGCCGAAGCAGCCGGGCGAGCGCTGGCAACCCTCGGCGATGCCGTCGAAGCCGCGCAGCACCTGCGGCGCGAGGGCGCCCGCGCCGTGCTCGCCAGTCTCGGCGCCGACGGCGCGATCCTGGTCGACAGCGACGGCGTGGTGCACGGCGAGGCCCCCGTCGCCCGTCCCGTGTCCACGGTCGGCGCAGGCGACGCCCTGCTGGCCGGATTTCTCGCCGCCGGGGGAACCGGGCCCGCGGCCCTCGCCAACGGCTTGCAGTGGGCCGCCGCCGCCGTCCAGCAGGCCGGCACCGTGCTCGCCACCAGCGACGGCAGCGCGCAGGTCACCCTTCACGACCGGGCCGACCTGGCCCGGGTACTGAGGAACCCGCACTGACGCGGCCGGCCGCGGGCAGCGGGGCCTAGGGCCCAAAACCGCTGATTGCCAGCACAGATCGGCATACTGGGTCATATTGTTAAGCGGCTCTGGGGGAGTCAGCCTGCCGGAGCGAAAAGGCTGCCGGTAGGGAGGTGCCCTGTGCGTACACCTGATGCCCGCAGCGGCGCCGGGGGATGGACGCTTCCCGGCTATACCGAGGAGCGTGAGCTCGGCCGGGGGGACTCGGGGCGGGTCGTCGCCGCGGTGGAGAAGAAAACCGGCCGCCGGGTGGCGATCAGGTACCTCAGCCCCGCGCTGGTCGGCGATCACGCCTACATGGCCGGCTTCCGGGCCGAGGCGCAGCAGCTGACCCGGGTCGCCGTCCCGTCTGCGGTCCGCGTCTACGACTTCGCCGAGCAACCGGGCGCGGGGGCCGCGGTGGTCATGGAGCTGATCAGCGGAATCACCCTGGCCGCGCTGATCGAGCGCCGGGGACCGCTGCTTCCCGAGGCAGCGCTGACTGTGCTCAAGGGGATGCTGCTGGGACTGGCCGCCGTGCACCGGCTCGGCTTCGGTCACGGCGACTGCCAACCCGGGAACGTGCTGGTCGACGAGTCCGGTCAGGTCAAGCTGACTGACTTCGGGGTCGCGCGGCCCGCCGGGGACGAGCTCCCGGCGGCCGGGACGGCCCGCTACCTTGCCCCGGAGGTGTGGCGGGGCGCGCCTGCCACCTCGGGAACCGACGTCTACGCGGCGACCGCGGTGTTCTTCGAGTGCCTGACCGGCCGTCCGCCGTTTGACGGGGACCTGAGCTGGCTGCGGGAACAGCAGGTGAGCGGATCGGTCCCGCTGGACGGGATCGACGAGCCGCTGCGGCAGCTCATCGCCGCGGGCATGGCGCCCGAGCGGGCCGACCGGCCGCACAGCGCGAACGCGTTCGTCTCCGAGCTGGAGGCGCTGGCCCCGGCCGTGTGCGGAGCCGGCTGGGAGGAGCGGGGCCGCGGTCAGCTCGCCGCGGCCGTCCCGCCCGCGGCGGCCCGCGGCCGTCGCGCGGTCCCGGCGGGCGGGTCATCGG
>DASWUW010000243.1:0-2327 GCA_036406335.1 Trebonia sp. | reverse complement strand
CCAGCGTTCCCCGCGGGCCCGGTGCCTCCGGCGGCCCCGGTGTTCCCCGCGGCCCCGGTGCCTCCCGCCGGGCCGGTGCCGTCCGCTGCCCCGGTACCGGCCGTACCGCTGCCCGGTGCGGAGGCCCTGCTCGGCGGTGCGCCCCAGCCCGGGCGGCACCGGGCCGATCCGCCCGCCGAGCTCGCCCAGCCCGGGCAGGCGGTCTATCACACCAGCGCGGTGTACGGGGCCGGCGCGCGGCAGTCGCACCGCGGCGGCCGCCGGACGCTGATCACGGCGGTATCGGCCGGGGTGCTGGCCGTCGCACTGGTAACCGTCCTGCTGGTAGTGGTGGTGTTCAAGCCGGGGGGCAGCGCAACCCCGGCGTTCGGCCTGATTCCAGCCGGTTCCTCCGCGCAGCAGGACGGCGAGCAGGTCGCCGCGGCCTTTCTCACGGCCTGGCAGTCGGGCGACCTGGCCCAGGCGGCGAACTATACCGACCAGCCGGCCGCGGCCAGGACCGCCCTGGCCGCCTACGCCAAGGGTCTCGGCCTGGGCAAGCTCACCCTTACGGCCGGCGCCGCCGCCACCGCGGCCAAGTCGACCGCGGCGCAGCCCCGGGAGAACATCGCGTTCGCGGTCAAGGCCTCGGTCGGCAGCGGCAGCGGCGCGTCGGCCCTGCGCGCCAGCTGGGCCTACCACTCCACGCTGGTCGCCTACCAGCAGGCCAAGTCCTCGGTCTGGTTCGTCGGATGGCAGCCCGACGTAGTCGCGCCGAACGTGACCGCCGCCACGCACCTGGCCACGGTCCGGGTGCCGCCCACGGTCAGCCTGGTCACCGACGCCGCCGGGCAGAAGCTCACCCGGTACGGCGACCCCGGGCTCAACACCATCGCGGGCCTGCTGAAGGCGTCGGCGCCGGCCAGCGAAGGGGCCAAGGCCGGCCTGGACGTGGAGATTGCCACCAAGTCAGGCCAGGCAGTGGCGAACAGCCAGGCCGTGCTGCTCAGCCCCGGCAGTTACCCGACGCTGTCCACCACGATCAGTGCGAAGGCGGAGAACGCCGCGCGGGCCTCGGTCGCCCTGCACAAGCAGAGCTCGATGCTGGCGATCCAGCCGTCCACCGGCAAGGTCCTCGCCATCGCCAACAACGCCGGGTTCAACGACTTCGCGCTGACCGCCGACGTGGCCCCGGGCTCCACGATGAAGGTGATCACCTCCACCGCCCTGTTCAACGCGGGACTGGCTACGCCGAGCACCGGGGTTGCCTGTCCCGCGGCCTTTACCGTGACCGGGATCACCTACCACAACGACCAGGGCGAGTCCGCGCCCGCGGGCACGCCGTTCTCCAGCGACTTCGCCCAGTCCTGCAACAACGCGTTCACTCAGTGGTGGCCGCATCTGTCGGGCAAGCTCGCGAGCACGGCGAAGGACTACTACGGCCTGAACCAGAAGTGGGACATCGGCCTCGGCGGGGCGTCCGCGTCCTACTTCAACGCGCCGGCCAGCGCCTCCGGCTCCGAGCTGGCTCAGGAGGCGTTCGGCGAAGGCTCGCTCATCGCCTCCCCGATCGCGATGGCCTCGGTAGCGGCCACGGTCGACACCGGGACGTTCAAGCAGCCCATCCTGACCCTGAACGCCAAGCAGGTAACGGCCAAACCGCTGCCGGCCAGCACGGACGCCTACCTCAAGCAGATGATGCGCGCCGTGGTCTCCGAGGGCACCGGGGCCGGCCTCGGCCTCGGCGCCACCGTCTACGCCAAGACCGGCACCGCCGACATCGCGGGCCAGGACCAGCCCAACAGCTGGATGATCGCCTTCGACCCGACCAAAGACATCGCCGTCGCCTGCCTGGTCGTCAACGCCGGCTACGGCGCCCAGTTCGCCGGCCCCGAAGTAGCCGCCTTCCTGAACGCCTACTCCTCCTAACCCATCCCGCCCCTACGTCCAGCCCTCCCCTAGATCACGCCCGGCCCGGCCATGATGAGCGTAAAAGGTCCGGATCCCCGATCGGGACCCGGATCTCTCAGCATCAGGCGCGGCCTAGCTGTACCCAGCTGCCTTCCGCACCTGGGCCGCACATCTAGACGGTCCCGTTAGCCTCCCGAGGCTTCACGGGCTCAGCCGCCTCCACAGGCTCCGCTGGCTCCATGGCCTCCGGCGGCTCCGGCGGCTCAGCGGTCTCGGCGGACTCGGCTGGCTCCGGCGGTACCCGGTCGCTGGCGGGCTCGTCGCGGTGCGCGTCGAAGACCTCGGCCCGGATGCGGTCCAGGGTGTCGGAGAGGATATCGCGCAGGGTGGGGATGACTTCGGTGCCGAGGATGGGGCCGGATTCCCGGGCGGCCGAG
>DASWUW010000242.1:0-3645 GCA_036406335.1 Trebonia sp. | reverse complement strand
CCCGCCACTGGCCGCGGAGCTTGGCCAGCTCCAGCCGCCAGACGGTGAGCGTGCCGGACCCCCTCCGGGTGCTGGCGGCGTGCTCGGCCGCAGGTGGGGTGAACGCCGGCCACTGGTCGGCAGCGAGGGTCACGGCACCTCCTGGAAGGCGGGCGGATGGTCCCCGGGCGCAGGGCGAGATTCCCGGGTGAGCTGGAAGAACAACGATTCCAAGGGGGTGACGTCCAGCTCCAGGCCGCGCACGACTACCCGGTCGCGGGCGAGGGCCAGCAGGTAGTCGTCAAGCGGATCCTGAGCCGCGAACACGACCAGGCCGCCGTCGTCCCGGCGCCCGGCCTTGATTCCCGTGGCCGCCGAGGCCTGCGCCAGGGCCACGTCGTCATCGCTGGTGCGCAGCCGCCAGACCGGATCCGGGGCGGCGGCCCGCATGGCGTCCAGCCGGCCCGCGAACGCCACCTTGCCCTCGTTCAGCACGGTCACGGCATCACAGGTCTCTTCCACCTGGGCCATGTTGTGGCTGCTCAAGATCACGGTTACCCCGTCCCGGGCCAGCCTCCGCAGCGCGGCGCGCAGGTCCCGGAGGCCGGCCGGGTCCATGCCGTTGGCGGGCTCGTCCAGGATCAGCAGCCGCGGGCGGCGCAGCATAGCCGCGGCCAGCCCGAGACGCTGCCGCATGCCGAGCGAGTAGCCCTTGACTTTCTTGCTGCCCGCGCCGGCCAGGCCGCTGCGCTCCAGTGCCTCGTCGATGAGGCCGGCGGCGTCCCCGCCGTCCAGGCCGGCCAGCACCGCCAGGTTCCGCCGGCCGTCGAGGTAGGGATAGAAGCGGGGAGTTTCGACGAACCCGGCCACGCCGTTCAGCCAGTCAGGGCCGGCCTCGGCGCGGGTGCGCCCGAACAGGCGGAGGGTTCCCTCGTCCGGCAGCACCAGGCCGAACAAAGCCGACAGCAGCGTGGTCTTGCCGGCGCCGTTCGGGCCGAGCAGGCCGTGTACCAGGCCGGAGCCGACGGTGAAGTCAACGCCGTCGAGGGCAGTGGCCGCGCCGAACCACTTCGACACCCCTCGGACTTCCACCACGTCGTCCTCAGCCACGGCACTGAACTTAGAGGCAATACATGGCGAAACCGGGAATAGATGGGTACCAGCCGGTTAACGAGGCGTACCAGTTTGACTGCACCTAACGGATCTTGACGTTATCTGTAGTTTTGCCGCGCACCGGAAATCACGCCCGCAGCGGCCCCGCGGAGGAGGGATCCGCAGCCGGCTCGGCGGTCACCGCGCGGGCGGTCGCCTGGGCCCGGGCGGTGGTGGTCAGGTACCCGGCCACGGCTACGACCAGCCCGCAGCCGACGCCGGCCGCCCACGGGGCGTGGGTGGCCGCGGACAGGGCCGCCGCGTGGGTCTGCCCGGCCGCCGTCCCCCGGCGGACCCCGGTGGTGACCAGGTCGCCCATGACGGCGACGCCGATCAGCGAGCCGACCTGGCGGGTGCTCGAGATGACCGCCGAGGCGACGCCGGCCTGCGCCGGGGGCATGCCGGAGACCGCGGCGGCGGTGATCGGCGGGTTGACCAGGCCCAGGCCCGCACCGAGGACCGCCAGCGCGGCCGCCAGGTAAAGGTAGGAAGTACCAGGCGACAGCGACAGCAGCAGCGCCATGCCCGCGGCGGTGCACAGGCCGCTCGCGACCAGCGGGATGCGCGGGCCGCGGTGGCCGATGAGGTGGCCCGCTACCGGGGCGGCGGCGGCCATCACCAGCGTGGCGGGCAGCAGGGACAGGCCGGCCCGCAGCGGCGAGTCGCCTCGTGCCTGCTGCAGGTAGAGGGTGATGACGAAGAGGAATCCGCCGAGCACGGTAAACGCCGCCAGCGCGATCACCCCGGCCCCGGTATAGGGCGGGGAGCGGAAGAACCGCAGTTCCACCAGCGGTTCGCGCCGGCTGCGCTCGACCGCGAGGAACGCGGCCGCGGCGACGGCGGCCACGGCGAACAGGGCGAGCACCGGCGGCGCGGTCCAGCCGGAGTCCGGCCCCTGGATGACCGCGTAGGTGAGCGAGCCGAGCAGCGCGATCATCAGCAGCTGGCCCGGGATGTCGGGCCGGCGGGGCCGCGGGGCCCTCGACTCGGGCACGTAGCGCAGGGTGGCGGCGATCATGACGGCGCAGATCGGCACGTTGAGCCAGAAGATCGACCGCCAGCCGATGGTGGAGACCAGGATGCCGCCGACGATCGGGCCGCAGGCGGTGGCGACGCCGAAGATCCCCGACCAGATGCCGATGGCCTGGGCGCGCTCTTTCGGGTCGGGGAACGTGTTGCGGACGATGGACAGGGAGACCGGGGTGAGCATCGACCCGCCGATGCCCTGCAGCATGCGCAGCGCGATGAGCGACCCGGTGTTGGCGGCGAGGGAGCACAGCAGGGAGCCGAGGCCGAAGCCGGCCAGCCCGATGAGGAAGATCCGGCGGCGGCCGAGCCGGTCGGCGGTCGACCCGGTGAGCAGCAGCAGGGACGCGACGACGAGCAGGTAGGCGTCGGCCACCCACTGCAGCCCGGACAGGCTGGCGTGCAGATCTCGCTGGAGGGTGGGAAGGGCGACGTTCAGGATGGTCGAGTCGAGGTAAACCACGAACAGCGACGAGGAGCAGATGAGCAGCACGATGACGCGCTGGCGGCGCCCGGCGGCGCCTTCGGGCACGGTCACGTCGCGGGCGAAGCGGGCGGCGCCGGTCGCGGTTCCGGCCGCTTTCACGCCGCCCGCGCGGGCTGTGCGGGGACGGCGGGCAGCGGGCTGCTCAGCTCAGGCAGCGGAGACCTCCACGGAAGCGGGCCACGGGGAGCGTGCGGCGGCGGTGATTATTTCGCCCCTGACAACTAACGCTGCGGCCGGCTTATGCCCGGGCCCGTCCGTGAACAGCAGTGGTGCGGCAGAATCGGCAGCCAGGCCAGGACCGCCTGCTCGCGGAGCACGCCGCCGGCCTTGGCGCCGAGATCCGGCGCGGCTGCGAGCTGACCGGGCTGAGCCAGGACGACCGCGGGGTGACCGTGGACCTGGCCGACGGCACGCGGCTGCGCTCGCGTTACCTGGTCGGCTGCGACGGCGGCCGCAGCACGGTGCGCAAGCTGCGCGGCATCGGGTTCCCGGGTGAGCCCGCCCGGACCGAGACGCTGCTGGGCGAGATGGAGGTGACCGAGGAACCGGCAGCGGTGGCCGGCACCGACTTCGGGGTGCACTCGGCGCGCTGGCTTTCCCGCTTCGGTGACGGCACCCGGCTGGCCGAGCGCTACCGGGCGGGGCGGGTGCTGCTGGCCGGCGACGCCGCGCACATCCACCCGCCGGCCGGCGGCCAGGGCCTTAACCTCGGCCTGCAGGACGCGTTCAACCTCGGCTGGAAGCTGGCCGCCGCGGTCGCCGGCTGGGCCCCGCCGGGACTGCCGGACACCTACCAGGCCGAACGGCACCCAGTGGCCGCCGACGTACTGGATACCACCCGTGCGCTGATGGAGCTGATGTCTCCCGGGCCCGGTCCCCGGGCGGTACGCCGGCTGACGGCTCAGCTGATGGACTTCCAGGAGGTGAGCCGGTACCTGACCGAGAAGATCACCGCGATCGGGGTCCGCTACGACTTCGGTCCCGGGCACTCGCTGCTGGGC
>DASWUW010000241.1:0-5258 GCA_036406335.1 Trebonia sp. | reverse complement strand
ACTCGTCGTCCGGGCGGACGACGAACCGGGCTTCGAGCTCGGAGATCCGCGAGTAGTCGAACACCTCGAACAGCTCGCTGAAGCTCATCCGCAGGCCGTACTTGTCCCAGAAGTCCTGCGTGGTTCCGGTGTCGCGGAGCTCGGTGAACATCTTGCGCAAGATCGAGGTCGCGGCCAGCCAGCCGGACAGCGGGTAGATCGCGAGGTTGTAGCCGATTGCCTCCAGTTCCTTGGCCGTGAGCCACGGAGTCTTGCCGCCCTCGACCATGTTGGCGAGCAGAGGGACGTCGATGGCCTCCCGTACGATCTTCATCTCGTCGACGGTAAGCATCGCCTCGAGGAAGATGCAGTCCGCGCCCGCGGCCGCGTACTCGCGTGACCGTCGGATCGCCTCATCGAGCCCGAGCTTCTCGCGCGCGTCGGTCCGGGCGATGAGCACCCAGTCCGGGTCGGTGCGCGCCTCGACGGCGGCCTCGATCTTGCCGATCATCTCCTCGGTGGTGATCAGCCGCTTGCCCTCGAGGTGACCGCACCGCTTCGGGACTACCTGGTCCTCGAGATGGCCGCCGACGATGCCGGCGCGCTCGAACTCGCGCACGCTGCGCCAGGTGTTCATGGCGTTGCCGTAGCCCGCGTCGATGTCCATGATGACCGGGAGGTCCACCGCCATCGTGATGTTCTTGGCGTTCCACGCCATCTCCGTGATGGTGGCGAAGCCGAGGTCGGGCAGGCCCAGCATGCTGGCGGAGGTGCCAGATCCGGTCATGTGCACGGCCTGGAAGCCGACCTGCTCGATGACCTTCGCCGAGAGCGCGTCGTAGGCGCTGGGGACGACGAGGATCTCTGGGGCGTTCATCATCGCGCGGAACCGGGATGCGTAGGTGGTCATGCTCACTTCCTTATCTGGCGTGCTTGGCTGATCGGGCGCAGGGGCTGATCGGGCTGAGCGCGGCGGTCCGCGGCGGGCCCGGGACTCGTTCGGCTATCCGGAGCAGCTGGTTGTACTTGGCGATACGGTCGCCTCGCCGGGGGCCGCCGACCTTGATCAGGCTTGCGCCGATGGCCACGGCAATATCGCAGATCATGGTGTCGTCGGTCTCGCCGGAGCGGTGCGATACGGCGAGGGCCATCTTGGCCTGCCGGGCCCGGGCCGCCGCGGCGAGCAGGCCGCTGATGGTGCCGACCTGGCTTGGCTTGAGCAGGATCCCGTCCGCTAGCTCGGGCGTCACCCGCTGGGCGTCGGTGGCGAACAGGTCGTCGCCGTACACCCGGGACGAGGCCGGCAGGTGCGCTCGCAGTCCCCGCCATGCCTTCTCGTCGGCGGGATCGAATGGGTCCTCGACGTAAGCGATGCCGTGCCGGCCGGCCTCCCGGCACAGCACTTCCGTCAGTTCGTCCGCGGTGAGCAGGCGGTCGCCGAGTCGGTACCTGTCCCCGTCGTACAGGTGCTCGGCGGCCACGTCCACGCCGACGGCGGTCTCGCCTTCCAGGCCGGCGGCTGTGATCGCCTGTCCCAGCAGGTCCAGCTGTCCCGCGGAATCCAGCGGCACCATGATCCCGCTGGAAGCGGACAGCCGCGGCTCGCCGAAGTGCCGCCGCGCCAGTTCGGCCGCCGCTGCCCAGACCCGGCACGCGACGTCGATGTCACGGGAGAGCTCACCGGTCCCCGGGATCACCATGACCTGCTGGTAACCGCGGGCCCGGCCCGGCCCGTGGATGCCGCCGGAGAACACGTTGACCAGCAGCCGCGGTAGCCTGGGCGGGCACGCCGCGAGGTCCGCGAGGTAACGCCACAGCGGCAGTCCGGCCGCGGTGGCCGTCGCCCGGGCGTAGGCCGCCGATACCGCCAGGGTCAGTCCCGCGCCCGCCAGGCCCAGCATTCCGGCCAGCCGCTCGTCAAGCTCGGCCTGTCCGGTGGCACCCTCGAGCGCGGTCTCCGCACGGCGGGCGAGCCCGGGCAGCGGACCCAGCCCGGCGCTGCCGCCGACCGGCCGTTCCCGCCTGCCGGGCGCGATGGCGCGCGGGCTCGACCCGCGACCGCGGGCACCGCAGTGCAGGACCACCTCGGCCTCGATCGTCGGCTCCGCTCGGGAATCCAGGATGCCCCGGAGCGCGAGGCGGGCGACCGTCATCAGCCGACCTCCAGCCCGGCGCCCCGCCGTGCCGCGGCGAGCCAGGGCATGAGATCGGCCGCCCGGGCGGGCGTCAGCCCGCCGCTGGCGGCGGCGCGCTCGCTGAACCCGCGGATGCCGGATGCTCCTACGCCCGGTCCGGTCACAACCGCGGGAACCGGATCGGCCGAATGGATGCCGAGGTCGCAGGGCGTAGCATGATCGCAGGTCACGACGAGCGTGTCGCCCGGTTCAAGAGTGCCCGCGAGGGGCCCGATGAAATGCTCGTCGATCTCGCTGATGGCGGCCACCTTGGCCTCCGGCTGACCGTCGTGGCCGGGCTCGTCCGGTCCCTTGAGATGAGCGAAGATCACGTCGCTCGGGTCAGCCGCCAGCTGCGGCACGAGCTGCTGGTAGAAATCCGCATCGGCCTGCCCGCGCCCGGTCTTGGCTACCACGAAGTCCGCGCCGATGAGCGACGCGAGTCCGCGTTCCGCGGGGACCTGCCCGTACATCCTCAGGCGACCGAGGGCGAAGGGCGGCAGCACGGGCAGTGTGTCTCCTCCGTCGCGGATCAGGAGCAGGTTCGCCGGCCGCCGCCCCGCGTGCCGGCGCCGCCGGTTGACCTCGCTGTCCTGCAGGACCCGGGCGCTCTGGGCGACGAACTCGTTGACTAGCGCCGCCGTCCGGTGGGAGGCGGGGTCGTCGCTTAGGGCGACGCTGGCCAGCGGGCGGCTCTCCGGCGCGGTGACCGGGATGCCGAACGCGCCGACGTTGCGGAAGCCCGGATCGGTGTTGCTGACCTGCCCCGACAGCGGCAGTCCGTCGCTCGCCAGGGCGAGGATGCCGCGGTGCCGTCCGAAACCGGTGATGCGGAAGGTCAACCCGGGCTCGAGCCGGACGCCCGCGATTATCTCCGCCACCAGGATTTCCAGCTCGTCGTCGGTGAGGTCCCGCGAGGTCCGCCGGTCGAGCCGCCCGGAGTCCGGATTCCAGCTCGCGAAATTGATCCGGAACGCTACCGAGGAAGCGTCGGCCGACCAGAAGCCCATGCCCAGGCCCTCAAGCGGGCCACGGCCGGTGTAGTAGCGCATCGGGTCATAACCGAGCAGGGCCATCGCCCCGGAGTCGGACTCAGGCGGCACCTGGGGCGCGATCACCTCGAGCAGACCGCAGCTGCCCCGCCGGGCGAGCAGGTCAAGGTGCGGGGTGCGGGCCGCCTCGAACGGTGTCCGGCCCCCGAGGGCCGCGATCGGCCGGTCCGCGCCGCCGCACAACGCGATGATGACAATGCGGCCGTCAGGCATGATCGCCCTCCTTGATCACTCGGCGAACGGCAGGCGGCACCAGCTCGGCCCAGTCCTCGCCGCCGGCGATCGCGGCCCGCACCCGGGAGCCGCTGATCGGCTTCTCGGTGCGCCGCCACATCACCTCGGTGACCAGGCCAAGTCCCTGGAACCGGTCCACCTTGGTGTTGCCCCACTCGTCGTAGACGGTGAGCAGGTAGACGGCATCCGCGGGCGCGTAATAACGCAGCCGGTCGGGGAAGCTGTGCGGAAAAGGCACGATCCGGAGGCTGTCGGCCGGGATGCCCGCGTCCCGCAGCGCGCCCTCCACCATCAGGTACCGCTGGTAGTAGGTGAACGGATTCGATTCCGGCCTGCCGCGCGCAGGATCGGCTGGCTCGTCCGCGGTCATCTCCGGATCCGGGTTGGTGATCCCGACGACCAGCAGTTCGGCTCGGTTGGCCCCGGCGAGCAGATACTCCAGGTGCCCCCAGTGCAGGGGCTGGAACCGGCCGTGAATGACCGCCACGGGGTGACGCTTCACCGCACGGCCTCCACGACCGGGCGCGGGGCTGCCGCCGCGAAGGAGCGGAACCGCAGGGCGACCTCGGCCGGCGTGACGGACGGGCGGCCGAGCCCGGACAGCGCGCCGGGCCGGATCGGCAGGTGCAGCAGGACCGGGCCGGGCCCGTCCAGTGCCTCGCGCATCGCCTCGGCCAGCTCGTCCGCCGTAGCGCAGGAGTACGCGCGCCGGTATCCGCAGGCGGCCGCGACCCCTACCAGGTCGGTTCTCGGGGACACCGTGAGCTGACCGCCTGTCGACTCGTGCTGGCCGTTGTCCAGTACGACATGCACCAGGCCGGCGCGTCCGTAAGCGCCGATGGTGGCCATGCTGCCCAGGCGCATGAGCAGCGCGCCGTCTCCGTCGATGACAATCACCGGGCGCGGCGTCTGGGTGGCTACGCCGAGTCCGACCGGGCCCGCCGATCCCATGGCACCGACCAGGTAGAAGTTGGACGCACGGTCATCGATGGTGTACAGCTCACGGCTCGTGTACCCGGTGGTCGAGACGATCGCGGCATCCGCCGGGACCTGTGCCAGCAGCCGCTCGAGAACCGCCGCCCGCGCTGGCCGTTCGGCGGGCCGCTCCGAGCGTCTTACCTCGGCGAGGGCAGGCGGCGGGGTGGCGTCGTGCAGCGCCGACGGTGCTACGGTGTCCTTCCTGACGACGATCGCGCTAGGACGTCGCTCGGACTTGACGCGGCCGAGTGCCTGGGCCAGGACCCGCTGGGCCTGCGCGGTGTCGGAGGGCAGCGTGTCCCACGGGATCCCCATGAGGTCAAGCAGCGGGGTGGTGATCTGCCCCATCAGCTCGTGCTGCGGCTCGTCCGCCCGCCCCGGCTCACCGCGCCAGGTGACCAGGAGCAGCGCCGGGATAGCGGCCGGGTCGAGCAGCGAGGTGAGCGGGTTCACCATGTTGCCGAGCCCGGAGTTCTGGCTGAACGCGCAGCCGAGGCCGCCGCCCAGCCAGGCGCCCGCGGCGATGGCGACCGCCTCGCCTTCCTGGGTGGCGGGCAGGTAGTGCACGCCAGGATCACTGATGGCTTGGTTGAGCAGCGGTGTCAGGTACGAGCAGGGCACCCCTGACACCAGAGTGACGCCGTGCCGGCTCAGCGCCGTCATGATCGCTGAGGCTTCGATCACCGGACCGGTGCCTTCGATCCGCCGCCTTCACGCGGGTCCCAGTGCGCGTAGCGGTGCTCTTCCTCATCCAGGCTCTCGTACGCGTACAGCGAGAAGATCTCCTTCAGCGTGGCGATCCGGTCCTCGACGCCGCTGACGCCCTGCTGGGCGAGTACCG
>DASWUW010000240.1:0-1639 GCA_036406335.1 Trebonia sp. | reverse complement strand
CCTCCGGGTGTGGATGGGTACAGCGGCGGGTTACAACCCGGCGGCCCTGGCCGCCAGCGCGTCGCCGATCTCGGAGGTCGTCCGCGGCGTGGTGGTGCTCGCGCGCTCGGCGAGGTCGGCCTCGACGGCCTGCTCGATCTTGCGCGCGGACTCGGACAGGGCCGGGCTGGCCTTGGTCCGTCCGAGGTGGTCCAGGAGCAGGGCGGCGGACAGGACCGCGGCGGTCGGGTCGGCCTTGCCCTGCCCCGCGATGTCGGGCGCCGAGCCGTGTACGGGCTCGAACATCGACGGGTTCGTGCCGGTGACGTCCAGGTTCCCGGAGGCCGCCAGCCCGATGCCGCCGGTGACCGCGGCGGCGAGGTCGGTGATGATGTCGCCGAACAGGTTGTCGGTGACGATCACGTCGAACCGCTCCGGCTGGGTGGCCAGGAAGATGGTCGCGGCGTCGACGTGCAGGTAGTCGGTGGCCACCTCGGGGAACTCCGCGGCGACCTCGTTGAACACCCGGCTCCACAGGGAGCCGGCGAACACCAGCACGTTGGTCTTGTGGACCAGCGTCAGCTTCTTGCGCGGCCGGGCCTGGGCCCGGGCGAAGGCGTCACGCACCACGCGCTCGACGCCGTAGGCGGTGTTGAGGCTGACCTCGGTGGCCACCTCGTGCACGGTGCCCTTGCGGATCGTCCCGCCGTTGCCGGTGTACGGGCCCTCGGTGCCCTCGCGGATCACGACGAAGTCGACCGCGCCGGGCTCCTTCAGCGGACCGGGCACGCCCGGGAACAGGCGCGAGGGCCGCAGGTTGACATGGTGGTCGAAGGCGAAGCGCAGCTTGAGCAGCAGCCCGCGCTCCAGCACCCCGGAGGGCACGCTCGGGTCGCCGATCGCGCCGAGCAGGATCGCGTCGTAGCCCCGGAGTTCGGCGAGCACCTCGTCCGGCAGCGTCTCGCCGGTGGCGTGGTAGCGGCGGGCCCCGAGGTCGTACTCGGTGCCCTCCACCTTCACGTCCTGCGGCAGCGCGGCCTGCAGGACCTTGAGGGCCTCGGCGGTGACCTCGACGCCGATGCCGTCGCCGGGGATCACGGCCAGCCGGATGGAAGAGGGTGCTGTCATGGTCCCACGGTAGACGGTGTCTCGATGGGCAAGCTGCGAGTGTTCGCTATGTGGACGCTCGGGCCGCTCAGCGGCTGCGGCGGTCCAGCGCCTGCTGCAGCGCCTCGCGGGCAGCGGCGGCGGCCTCGGCGGAGGAGGCGGAGGCGTGGCGGGGACGGCGGGTGCGGGTCATGGCGGACTCCAGACAGGATCTTGGTCGCGGATTGTCGTCGTCAGAGAAGGACGACTCCGAAGGGGTGCCGGAGTACAGCGAAAGGACTACCGCGGTAAGGGTGGCCTGCGGCGCAAGGAAAACACTAGGACATCCGACTAAATCTTGTCAGCGCCGCGGGCGGATGTTCTTACGATGTGAGACCGCCGCGAAGCGCCCCACTCCGTCCCCCTTCGCCGCCGGAGTGCCGCTTCGGCCCCGGTGGCGAAGAATCAGAGGCTATGAGCCAGG
Source organism: Trebonia sp. (assembly GCA_036406335.1). Lineage (GTDB taxonomy): Bacteria > Actinomycetota > Actinomycetes > Streptosporangiales > Streptosporangiaceae > Trebonia. The sequence goes on along the minus strand of DASWUW010000240.1, from coordinate 90 downwards.
CCTCCGCACGCACCCCAGCCACCGGCGCGCACCAGCCCGGACACCGCCGCGAACGCTACGGCGACCGCCTGTTCCGCCCGGAGCGCCTCA
>DASWUW010000239.1:0-7164 GCA_036406335.1 Trebonia sp. | reverse complement strand
CCCGGGATCTTCGGCCAACGGCTACTCGCCGTCCAGCAACGGATCCTCGTCCGTCACCGGATTCACCTCCGGTGCCGCGTCCGCGGTCACCGGTGCGGCGGCCGGGCTGGCCAGCTCGGTCACCGGCGCCTGGCGCAACCGTGACTCCGGCGCCAAGCCAAAGAAGCAGTTCACGCCAAAGCTGAAGCGCAAGCAGGCTAAGCGCCAGGCGATGCTCACGCTGGCGCGGGTAGAGCCCTGGTCGGTGATGAAGTTCAGCTTCGTGGCCTCGGTGGTCTCGTTCATCATCTTGTTCGTCGCCGTCACGGTGCTCTACATGGTGCTCTCCGCACTGGGCGTTTTCGACTCCCTGCAGAACACGGTGACGTCGATTACCTCCAGCCAGGGCTCCAAGGGGACCAACATCTCGCACTGGTTCTCCGCGTCGCTCATCCTGGGCTACACAGCCATGCTCGGCGCCCTGAACATCGTGCTCATCACCGCGATGTCTACCGTCGGATCGGTCATCTACAACCTCATCGCCAAGACCATCGGCGGCATCGAGGTGACTCTCCGCGAGACCGACTAAGGCACCCATCAGATGCGGTAGAGTTACCCAGTCGAGTGGGGACCCCAACGGGGGTATAGCTCAGTCGGTTAGAGCGCTTCCCTGATAAGGAAGAGGTCCCAGGTTCAAGTCCTGGTACCCCCACCAGCCCAAACTTGACAGCCAGACCTAGCGGTTAGGGAGAAAATCCCTAATGACCGTTAGGGATGCCGCCCCCGGGAGTATCACTCTCCGAGGGTTTTGCTTCCTCGTCCTCGACGAACAGTTTGCCTGTGGATATCTCGCGTCCGTTAGCTCCGTTATCCACAAGGCGCTTGACGGCTGGGATGGCGATATCGGAGATGGAGACGACCCGTTCGGACGCTTGGCTGACGCGGCTCTGGTGGCGTTCGTCGCGCTCAAGCTGACGAGCGTTACCTCTTGGTCTTGGTGGTGGGTGCTGTCGCCCCTGTGGCTTCCCGTGATTCCGTTTGCGCTGCTAGGTATTTTGCTGGTTGTCCAATGGTGCCGAGATCGCAGACCTTGGCGTGAACAGGGAGTGCGGACCAGAATGTCTAGTCCCACCTGGCGGCCGCGTAAAGCGAGGTGGGTGCGGCGGTAACCAGGCGGCCGGGATAATCCGTGGTCAGGGCCACTCCGCTTTGCCGCCGGTCCACGTGACCCCTTCGTGACGGCACAAGCAGAAGGGATGCCCGGCCGGGTCGGCGAAGACCTGCCAGCCGTAGCCGTCGGGGCCGATGAAGTCCTTCTGCAGTGTTGCGCCGAGCTCGACGACGCGGCGCTGCTCGGGCCCGATTTCGCTCACTTCGAAGTCGAGGTGGTACTGCTTGGGGTGCTCGCCGTCGGGCCAGCGCGAAGGACGGTAGTCCGCCACGCGCTGGAAGCCCAAGTCGACGTCACCGAGGCTGATGCCGGCCCACAGAGCAGACGCGGCCGACAGCGCCCCTGCGAGTGCACCTCAGGACACACGGGAGTCCTTGCGAGACTGGGCGGCCTTGATGCTGCGGGCCGGCTGGGCCGTGGCGCGGCGGACGGTGCGGAGCAGGTCGGTTACGCTCATCGCGTGAACACCAGGGCCATGTCAGCTGAGCAGGTGCTCCGTGCATCCGCCGAGTGGATCTCTCGATGGTTCCCGGCGCACTCCGTGCACACAGACCTGGGCTGGCTGGAGTATTACCTGCTGGACGGCACCGCAACGGTCATGCGAGCAAGACCGGGCGACATGACCGCGGCGGAATTCGCCAATAAGGTGCTCACGGAGCTGGGGCGTCAGAGCGCAACGCAGGTTCACTGGCAGATTGGACCCGGGTCCTCGCCCACCGGGATGGACCCGGTACTGACAAGCCTGGGCGCAAGCGTTCACGAGACCATCGACATCTGCGCGTATTCGCTCGATCATGCGTTTCACATCGGTTCGCCTACCCCGGGCGTTTCTGTGCGGCCAGTCCGCAGCCGAGATGACGCTGCCCAGTTCGAACGCACCAGCACGCAAGCCTGGGGCTACCCCCCTCCTTCCGAGGAAGACATTGACAAGACCTTCGCGGGCTCGACAGAGGGCTGCTTCATCGGCTGCTGGCGCGGGGTGCCCGCGGGTGCTGGAGGATACTCCCTGGTCGGAGATGTCGCTCGCTTCTGGGGGACAGCGGTGAAGCCTGAGTTTCGAGGCCGCGGAGTCTATAGAGGACTGGTCCAGGCCCGGATGGGGGATGCGCGCGGCCGCGGGGCGAAACTGGCCTTGGTGCATGCCAGGCCGACATCCTCGCCAATCCTCCAGCGACTTGGATTCGCCGTCTTTGGCCAGCGAAAAATCTGGTCCGTCCCGCGGTAGCTTGCGCGGTGAGAGCCATCGCCGCTGCGCACCGTCTGCCGGACCTGCTCAGCCGCATTGCCGGGGACCAGGCGAGACAGGTGAGGCCGGTAGTCCCCACCAGCCAGACTTGACGCCATCTCCGGGAGTCTTACTTCCGGGGTTTGCTTGAGGGCGGCCGCCCATCAAGATGAGTCTGGCCTTCATGCGCCGATCATAATCAGACCCAGCTTCGTAGCAGCTCATCCCAAGAGGTACCTGTGGATATCTTCTGGCCTTTTCCCCGTTATCCACAGGCTGGCTTACTGCGTGCAGGATAATACGAAGTGGTCAAGCGCTTTGGGCGTCTCAGCACTTGGGGAAAGGCTGGGGATAACTAGACGGCGACCCCGTTATGTCGCCGCCACGGGTTACCAGGCGATGGACGGCTCGATGATGTCGGCCTGGTTCGGACAAGACAGACCTCGGTCGTGCCCGGGGGCAAGGTCGCGTTCAGGCAGCACAACCCGACAGCGCGGCGACCAGCGTCAGCGACAGGACCATGAGCAGCGCGGCCGCCGCGCTCAGCTGCGCTGGCGAGCGTGCGGCCCGGATCACTGATCCGGCTAACGCCCCGCCACCATCGCGCTGAACCGTATGCCCGGAATCTTTTAGGCCTTTCTACCTGGGCTTACGTGGGAAACGGGCCGAAAACAAAGGGTGGTTCAGCGGATCGGCCTGAACGGGACTCAGCCCGCTGGGCGGTAGGCTGTCGGGCATGAAGAAGCTGCTGGTCCTCGGCGCGGTTTTGCTTAGCGGTTTCGCGGTGTGGCGGAAGGTTCAGTCGCAGCGGGCTGACCTCGACCTGTGGAGCGAGGCCACCTCTCCCGACGACTACTGACACCGTCTGGCCGCGGAGACTGCTGACAGCTGACGCGACCGGCGCCGAACCCCTCTTAGGCGCATGCGATGACCGATTCAATTCCGATCTCGCTGGTCTGCTGCGATCTGGCCAGCATCGTCATCGACGGTTCTGTCGTGGAGCGTGCGTTCGCGGAGGCGATCGCGACACAGGGAATCGTCACCGGAACGCAGGATTACACGCGGTCGATGGTCCGGTTCGACCGGTCACACGGGCGGGCACCAGCGGCTGTGCTGCGGGAACTCTTCGACGGGGACGAACCTCGCGCCCAGGCAGCGGCTCTTGCTTTCGAGCGGTCTTTCCGGGCCGCAGCCGCGCGATTCAGCCTGGACATGCCGGCCGACGTCAACGACGCGCTAGGCAAAGCGGCCGGTTCCGGAGCCGGGATCTGCCTGCTCACCATGCTGTCCCGGCGTTCCTGCGGCGAGTTCATCCAGCTGCTGCGCGTGGCCGACTTGGTCCTGTGCGGGGACGACGCGCCACGCGGCTTCCCCTGGCCCGACCCGGTGCTGACCGCAATGCTCAGGCTCGGCACGGCCGACGTGCGCGAGGTAGCGGTGGTCAGTGCCACACCGGACGGGATACTGTCCGGTTACCGGGCCGGGGCCGGGATGATAGTCGGGCTGGGCCGCGGCCGCCGGGCCGCGGCACTCCTGGAAGCGGGCGCCACCCATGTGCTAGACAGCATCACGTCGTTTCCCGAGCTTGTCGCCGGGGCGTGCTAACTGGGGTGTGCTAGCTACGGCAGCTTACAATCGTAGGTATGCCGGAGCTACCGGAAGTCGAAGCGCTCGCCGCCTACCTGCGTGAACATGCCAGCGGTCATGTTATCGCGCGGGCTGACGCGGCATCGTTCGCCGTACTCAAGACATTTGACCCGCCGCTGACTGCACTCGCCGGACGCAAGATCACCGCGGTGGGCCGTCACGGCAAGTTCCTCGACCTCACCTGTCACGGCGAGGACGGCGACCTGCACCTGGTCTTCCATCTCGCCCGGGCGGGCTGGCTGCGCTGGCGCGCGGACATTCCTGACAAGCCGGTCAAGCCGGGCAAGAGCCCGCTGGCCCTCCGGCTGGTGCTCGACGACGGAGCCGGATTCGACCTCACCGAAGCGGGTACCCAGAAGCGGCTGGCGGTCTACCTTGTCCGGGACCCGGATGCGGTGCCGGGCGTGGCGACCCTCGGGCCCGAGCCGCTGGCCGCCGACTTTACCCCGGAAGCGCTCGCCGCGATTCTCAAGGAGCGGCGCACCCAGATCAAGGGGGTACTCCGCGACCAGCACATCATCGCGGGCATCGGCAACGCCTACTCGGACGAGGTACTGCACGCGGCGAAGATGTCACCCTACAAGCTCGCGTCGAGCTTCACTGCCGACGACGTCGCCGTGCTGCATGCCGCGATTATCGGCACGCTGCGTGAGGCGGTAGAGCGCTCGACCGGCCTGGCCGCGGCCGACCTTAAGGGGGAGAAGAAAACCGGGCTGCGGGTGCATGCCAAAACCGGTCAGGCCTGCCCGGTCTGCGGAGACACCATCCGCGAGGTTTCTTTCGCCGACTCGTCACTGCAGTACTGCCCCGCCTGTCAGACCGGCGGCAAGCCGCTCGCCGACCGCCGGATGTCCCGGCTGCTCAAATGATCCTCTGCTAGCAGGCAGAGGATCCCTGGCGCACCGTCACAGCTTGCCGCCGTGGAGGAAAAACCGGCGCCAGGCCGAGCGGATGAGATGCCCCATCCATTCCGAGATGCTTACGCCGAGCGCGTGACCCCGCAGGTTCGACGCTCCATCGCCCCAGACAACACCCATGGATCCCCCTCGCTTTCTCGGGGATTCGGCGCTAACGGGTGGCCCGCAGGCAGGGGCGGCCAGTGAACAGCCGGCCCGCGGTGTCTCCGGTAATCCCCGAACCCGAGACGGCCGCGACGCTACCCGGCATCTCGGCCCGGGGGGAATAGCCGGGTAACGCCGTGTAACGCGGTGCTCACTTTAGCGCTATCACTACTCGGTTGTCTACATGAACCTACAAGCTAACAAGTGAGGTTAACGACCGGTCATGAGCGGTTTTGGTGCTGGAGGCCGTTGCGGCCGCCCGGCTCGCCGCGGTGCCAGCCGCCCCGTCGGTGACCGGCCGCTGGTACCCTGGAGCAGTAAAACTCGGGGCTTTAGCTCAGCTGGAAGAGCATCTGCTTTGCAAGCAGAGGGTCAGGGGTTCGAGTCCCCTAAGCTCCACCTGCGGAAATCGAAGCGGTTCGGGCCGGAACCGGGGCGTTGACCACCATTGCTGACCACAGTGCGGCTAGTCATCAGTACCGCCAAGCAGTCGATTCAGCTGAGAAGGCGCGTTGTGCATGGCCGCGTGGTCCACGTGCGGGTAGATCTGTGTCGTGGTCGAGGCGTTCGCGTGGCCCAGGATTATCTGGTCGTCCTGCGGTGAACCGCGGGTCAGTTTCCCGGATCATCCTGCTGGCGCTAATTTGGGGGTCAGCGTTCCTGTGGATCAAGCTGGCGGACCGGGGCTTCTCGCCGGTCGAGGTCACCTTGGCCCGGCTAGCCACGGGCGCGGTGGTGCTGTTCGCCGTCATGCTCGTACGCCGGGACAAGATTCCCCGGTCCCCGCGGCTGTGGGCCGCGATCGCCACAGCCGCTCTGCTCGCGAATGCGGCCCCTTATCTGCTGTTCGCGGTAGCCGAGCAAACCATCAGCTCGTCCACGGCCGGGATTATCAACGCAACTACGCCACTGTGGACAGTGATCCTGGCGGTTGCTGTCCGCCACCAGCAGAACGTGACCAAGAGGCAGGCAGCGGGGCTGATCATTGGCTTTGCCGGAGCGGTCCTGATCTTCTCGCCTTGGCGGGCAGCATCAGAGCTGTTCTCTGCCGGAGGCCTGGAATGCTTGACGGCATCGGTCAGCTACGCGGTCAGCTACGTCTACATGGACAGGTTCCTCGCGCGCCGGGGCATCAGCGCGATTGTCCTGTCAGCGTGCCAGCTCGCCGCCGCCGCCGCAATGCTGGCAATCGCTCTGATCTTTACCGGCGTGCGGACTCCTCGGGTGACGATGCAGGACATCGCGGCCGTCGCGATACTAGGGATCATCGGCACGGGAGTCGCTTACGTGCTGAACTACCAGATCATCAGCAGTGACGGCGCGACAGCCGCATCAATGGTCACGTATCTGCTGCCTGTTGTTGCCATCGTGCTTGGCGTACTGATCCTCGATGAGGGGATCACAGCGAACATAACCGGAGGCGTTGCGCTCGTCTTGATCGGAGTAGCCATCACACGACGGAAGCCTTCGGCGTAGAGGTCGGCCTGGCCACTGTCGGGCGTGCGTATGTGCCAGTAGTGAAATTCTGGCTCATGCTCGTCTACGTGCGGCCTGAACAGGTCGAAGGCCGAGACGGGCATGGTCCGCGCATTGCCGTCGGCGAAACCCTGCACGGACATCTCGAAACTCATGCCATGAGTGTTGCTCATCAAGTGAGGCCCCGGTGTCGCAGATCAGGTGCGAGATCCCTCAGGAATATCGGAGATGTGGCGATTGACCCACGTGGCAATAGCTATGGCGGTGTCTTCCGGTGTCCCGTTGCCGGTGTCGAAGCGGTCGGGGATATTGCGGCGGAGCCAGCGGCCGAAATCGACCCGTTCTTCGATGTCGCGGCTTCGCCAGGGCGGGCGTGCGTTGATGCCGGGTGCGCCGTAGTTCGTCGGGGCAGTCGAGTGCGAAGAAGTAGATGTTGCCGGTTCACCGGCGTACACGGCGACCTGCTGGGGGCCGGCCGGACGGCCGCCGCCGACGAAGACATTGACCCCGAATTTCCCGTCGTCCAGTTCTCGAAGCGCGTCGACGTCGGCCCGGAGCCGGCTGGCGCTCAGGTACCCGGCGGCCAGGAAACCCAGGCCGCCCCC
>DASWUW010000238.1:0-2507 GCA_036406335.1 Trebonia sp. | reverse complement strand
CAGGTGCCCGGGCAGCCACAGCTTGGACCCCCGGATACCGGAGCCGACTACCACTGAGGAGGCCTTCGCCACCAGGGGATCCACGAGCACGGGCCAGGAGGGCGGCAGCCCGATCGGCGTGATCCCGCCGAACTCCATTCCGGTCATGGCGGTCACCACGTCGAGCGGCCCGAACGACGCCCGGCGCGCCCCCAGGTGCCGCCGCACCAGCCCGTTGACGTCGGCCCGGGTCGTGGCGGTGACGACGCAGGCCGCGTACGACACGTCCGTGCCGCGCTTGGCCGCGATGACCACGCAGTTCGCGCTCTCCTGCGGCGCGACCCCGTAGGTCGCGCAGAACTGCGCGGTGTCCGCCAGGGCCGGGTCGATCGCGGATACCCGCACCTGGTCGCTCCACGGCAGCGACCGCAGGGCGTCCGCGACTACCGCGGCCAGCAGGCCGGGCTGGGCGAGCGCGGCGTGAAAGGTCAGCGGCAGGCTCATGAGATCCCATCCAACCAGGGTTGGCTCCCGCCGTGCGCTGGCAGCGGCAAGACGCCGTCGGCCGTACGCTAAAGCGCATGGCGGTCAAGACTCCCGAGACCCGCACGGCCCTGGTGCGGCGGGCGCGGAAGATCAACAGGATGCTCGCGCAGCTGTACCCGGAAGCGCACTGCGAGCTGGACTTCGAGAACGCCTTCCAGCTTCTTGTCGCCACGGTGCTGTCCGCGCAGACGACGGACAAGCGGGTGAACCTGACGACGCCGGCGCTGTTCGCCAAGTACCCGTCGCCCGAGGACCTCGCCGCGGCGAACCCGGAGGACGTGGCGGAGATCCTCCGGCCCACCGGCTTCTTCAACGCCAAGACGAAATCGGTGATCGGCCTGTCGGCCGCGCTGTGCGAGCGCTTCGACGGCGCGGTGCCGCGCACGCTCGAGGAGATGATCACGCTGCCCGGGGTCGGCCGCAAGACGGCCAACGTGGTGCTCGGCAACGCCTTCGGCATTCCCGGCATCACGGTGGACACGCACTTCGGGCGGCTGTCCCGCCGCTTCGGCTGGACGACGAGCGAGGACCCGGTCAAGGTCGAGGCCGAGGTCGGTGAGCTCGTGCCCAAGTCCGACTGGGTGCTGCTGTCGCACCGGCTGATCTGGCACGGCCGCCGGATCTGCCACTCCCGCAAGCCCGCCTGCGGCGCCTGCCCGCTGGCCGGCCTGTGCCCGTCATTCGGCCTCGGTCCCATGGACGAGGCATCCGCCGAGAAGCTCGTCAAGGCGGGCCCGTTCTCGTGAGCGGGCGCGTGACCGAGGGCGGGGAAGCGGCAGGGGCGCCGGGGTGGCTGCGCGATCTCGCCGCCGCGGCGGCGGTGATGGAGGTGCCGCGGGCCGTCCGCCCGCCCGCCGTCGGCGGCCGCCGCTCGGCGGTCCTGGTGCTGTTCGGCGTGGGCCGGGACGGCCCCGACCTGCTGTACATCCAGCGCAACGAGGGGCTGCGGCGGCATGCCGGGCAGCCCGCGTTCCCGGGCGGCAAGATCGAGGACGGCGACGACGGCCCGGTCGGCGCGGCGCTCCGCGAGGCCGCCGAGGAGACCGGCCTCGACCCGGCCGGCGTCGAGGTGCTGGCGACGCTGCCCGAGCTGTTCATCGTGCGCAGCGAATTCCGCGTCGTCCCGGTGCTCGCCTGGTGGCGCACGCCGTCCGCGGTGCGGCCGGCCGACATCGGCGAGGTCGCGGCGGTAGAGCGGTTCAGCCTGGCCGACCTGGCCGATCCGCGGAACCGGCTCATGCTCCGCTTTCCGGGCGGGCGCAGCGGCCCCGCCTTCCGCCTGGGCGGCATGCTGATCTGGGGCTTTACAGCACTGCTGACCGACCGGCTGCTCGCCCTGAGCGGCTTCGAGCGCCCCTGGGATGCTAACGAGATACGCGAACTTCCCGGAGGAGCGGCATAACCGGATACCGTTGACCCCGTGCGCGGTGACTTGCTTGATCTCGCCCTGCTGGTTGTTGCCGCCGCGTTCGCGCTATCCGGCTACCGACAGGGCTTCATTGTCGGTTCGCTGAGCTTCGTCGGTTTCGTCGGCGGCGCGGTGCTCGGCGCGCAGTTCGGCCCGGCTATCTCCCGCGCCATCGTCGGCGGCCAGACCCAGCAGGACGTGGTCGCGGTCATCCTGCTGGTCAGCGGCGCGATCATCGGGCAGTTCGTCGCGTCCTCGATCGGCGCCGCCGTACGGCAGTCGATGACCAGTCCGTCATCCACCATCCTGGACTCCGTCGGCGGATCGGCCGTCAGCATCCTGTCCATGCTGCTGATCGCGTGGGCGATCGGGTCGGTGCTCACCGCGTCGTCGTTCCCCGTGGTCGTGCAGCAGGTCAACAACTCGGTCGTCCTCGGCACGATGGACCGGGTCATGCCGCCGCAGGCCAAGACGATGTTCTCCGAGTTCCGCCGGCTGCTGGCCAGCGGCCCGTTCCCGCAGGTCTTCAGCGGCATAGGCGCGGCCCACCTGTTCTCGGTGAGCGCGCCCGATC
>DASWUW010000237.1:0-2754 GCA_036406335.1 Trebonia sp. | reverse complement strand
CGAGGGTGGCGATCAGGACGATCTTCTCCGCGTTGTTGCGCGTCGAGCGCGGCCGCGACGGAGGCCACCTTGGCCGAGTCGGCGCTGGTCAGCTTGCCGCCGTCGGCCCGGGCGAACACGACGATCGCCGCGTCCGCGGTCACGTTCCCCGCCTGCGGGAACGCCTGGTCGTGGAGGTTGGCCGCCCGGATGGACTCGTAGCTGCTGGGCAGAAAGCTGGACTCGTTGCTCGTGGTGGGCAGGGCGGGGCGCGGTGGCGATCACCGCGACGGCCGCGACCACCCACAGGGCGATCACCCGCCACGGGTGACGCACCACCATCCGGCCGAGCGCGGCGAAGAACCCGCCTCCCGCGCTGTCCGGCGCGGTGCGCGCTCCCGCCGCGTGGCGGCCGGGTATCCCTGTCGTGTTGGACACGTGTCTTCCCTTCGGCTGGCTCGTCACTGGCCGCTGGCCAAGGTCAGCGGTTCACGGCGCGCCGGCCGTGGTTACCCTCGGTGATACCGCCGGGCCGCCTCGGCCGACCATCCGGGAAACCCCCCATTCGCACCGGAGGCTTTCTTGAGCAGCCGCCGGCGATACCGCCCGCTCGCTGGTGATACCGGCGTGTAGCCGCGGTGAAGGCGGCGCCGCCTAGTGTTCTTTCCGTGACCATCCCGCAGTACGAGAAGGCGATGAAATGACAGCTACAGCCGCTATTGACGCGACCGGCCTGGTGAAGACCTTCGGCGGCCTCCGGGCCGTGGACGGCATCGACCTCGAGGTCGGCCAGGGCGAGATCTTCGGCGTGCTCGGACCCAACGGCGCCGGGAAGACGACCGCGCTGCGGATGCTCGCGACGTTGCTGTCGATCGACGCCGGGCAGGCCCGGGTGTTCGGCGTGGACGTCGCCCGCGAACCGCACCGCATCCGCCAGCTGATCGGCATCACCGGCCAGTTCGCCTCGGTGGACGAGGACCTCACCGCCACCGAGAACCTGTGGCTGTTCGGCCGGCTGCAGGGCCTGCGCTCGGCCGACGCGCGCGCCGCGGCCAAGCGCCTGCTGGGCCAGTTCCACCTGGAGGAGGCGGCGGACAAGCCGATCTCCCAGTTTTCCGGCGGAATGCGGCGCCGCCTCGACCTCGCCGCCAGCCTGATCACCCGGCCGCCGCTGATCTTCCTGGACGAGCCCACCACCGGCCTGGACCCGCGCACCCGGGGGCAGATGTGGGACACCATCCGCGGGCTGGTCCACGAGGGCTGCACGGTGCTGCTCACCACCCAGTACCTCGACGAAGCGGACCAGCTGGCCGGGCGGATCGCGGTCATCGACCACGGCCGGAAGGTCGCCGAGGGCACCCCGGACGAGCTGAAGAGCTCGGTGGGCAACTCGACGCTGCAGCTGCAGCTGGCCCCCGGCGCCGACCAGGAGCTGGCCCGGCAGGTCGTCCGGCGGATCGCGGGCGCCGAGCCGGCGCTGACCCCCGAATCGGGCCGGATGAACGTGCCCCTGGACACCGCCGACCTAGCCGCCGACGTGCTCATCGGGTTCCGTCAGGCGGGGGTGTCGATCACCTCGGTCAGCGTGGCCAAGCCCACGCTGGACGAGGTCTTCTTCGCCATCACCGGCCACGACGCCGAGGCCGAGCCCGGCTCCGGCGGATCCGGCGCGGCCGCCGACTCCGACCGTACCGTCACCGACAAGACCGCCCTGGAGGTCCAGTGAGTACCCTGACCGCGGGCCCGGCGACCGCCGGCTGCACCCCGCCGCCCGTCATCGACCCGGCCGCCGCGGTGGCCCGCACCCGCCCGCGCAACACCCTGGCCGAGACCCTCTCGCAGACGATGGTCATGGCCTGGCGCGCGCTGAAGAAGATGCGGCGCAACCCGGAGCAGTTCTTCGACGTCACGATCCAGCCGCTGCTGTTCACGGCGATGTTCGCCTACCTCTTCGGCGGCGCGATCTCCGGCAACGTGCACAGCTACCTGCCGCTGCTGATTCCCGGCATCGTCGGGCAGACCGTGCTGACCACCTGCATGGCCACCGGGGTGACGCTGCGGGAGGACATGGACAAGGGTGTCTTCGACCGGTTCAAGGCGCTGCCGATGGCCCGGATCGCCCCGCTGGCCGGGCCGATGGTAGCCGATCTGGTGCGCTACCTGATCGCCAGCAGCCTCACGTTCGTGATGGGCGTGATCGTCGGCTACCGTCCCGGCGGCGGCGTGCTGGGCGTGCTCGGCGCGATCGTGCTGTCGGTCTTCACCGGCTGGGCCATCGCCTGGATCTTTACCTGGATCGGCACGATCGCCAAGAGCGCCCGCTCCGTGCAGGGCATGTCGATGCTCATCCTGTTCCCGGCGACCTTCCTGTCCAACGCGTTCGTGCCGGTCACTTCGCTGCCGGGCTGGCTGCAGGCCTTCGTGAAGGTCAACCCGGTCTCGCACCTGGTGTCGGCCACCCGTGACCTGGCCAACCGCGGGGTCATCAGCGCCGAGGTCGGCTGGACGCTGCTGGCGGGCCTGATCGTGATCGCGATCTTCGCGCCGCTGTCGGTGCGCAGCTACCGCAAGCACCTGTAGACCGGGACGGGTCACCGCGCCGGGTTAGCCGGCCGCCGTTCAGCCGGGCAGCCGTTCCACCGCCAGCCGGGCCTGCGTCAGCAGGTCCGGCTGCGGGCAGTCCCGGTACTCGGCCTGGAGCCGGGCGAGCAGGCCGGGCGCGGCTTCCTCGCCCGCGGGCGTGATCCGCTCCCAGCGCATCGTGGGGATCATGCG
>DASWUW010000236.1:0-1734 GCA_036406335.1 Trebonia sp. | reverse complement strand
CCCTCCTGCAGCGGCCCGACGTCCGCCGCCGTCCCGTCCGACGCCCGCTTGACCTGGTAAAGCGGGCCGCGGTAGTCCGCGTACAGGGCCCGCGTCGTGCTGTAGGCGGCCACGCACCCGGTGTTGCCCGAGCCGTAGATGTCGCAGGGCTCCGCGCTCGGCTTCACCCAGTTCTGGGCCTGCGAGCCGTTGCAGGGGGACAAGTCGAGCTGGGTGCCGGGGGTGATGTCGAGGTTAGGGTCGTCCAGGCAGCCGCCGCCATCCTGGTTGACCAGCGCCTGCCCGGACTGCGCCCACTGCTCGCCCGCCGAGCCGTCACACCGCTCCAGGGCCAGCAGCGGGGTCCCGATCGACGAGGTGGCCCCGCTCGGGCCCAGGCACAGCCCGTAAACCGAGACCGCGCCGCCCGCGTAGTAGTCGAAGTCCTGGTTCGCCGTCCCGTTGCAGGAGTTGACCGCCACCGGCTGTCCCGGGGACGCGCTTCCCCCCGCCGCCCCGTAGGCGTCCAGGCAAAGCGGCACGGTGAACGGCGCGCCCGTGTCCGGTATCGGCAGCAGCTGGAACTGCCCGCCGACGGCCGGCTGCACCACCCCCGCCTGCGCCCCGGCCCGCGGCCACAAGCTCCGGAACAGCTGCGTCACCCAGCCCCAGAACTTCTGGACCGAGGCGAGGAAAGCGCTGTACCCCTTTCCGATCCATCCCCCGAGGAACTTGGTGATGCCCGCGAGCGCGTTACCTACGGCCTTCAGCGCGACGGTGACGACCCTGGTGACGATAGGCGTCGCGATGGCGCCGATGACCGCGCCGCCAACAAAGGCGGCCAGCGTGGCGCCGGCGATCCCCGACCAGAAGTCGCGGTCAAGCGCGGTGCCGTTCAGGTGGGCGCCGACCAGCGTGGCGACAAAAGTCCAGGCGGCGGCGCCGGCCCCGCCGCAGATCGCGGCGCCCAGGGCCGACAGCACCAGGGCGCCCCCGGGTCCCGTCGTCACCACCGCTCCGGCCCCTATCGCGAGCATGGCTCCCCCGCAGATGCCGGCGGCCACCACGGCGGCGACCGCGCCGCTCAGCTGGGCCGCCACGCCGTTCCAAAACGGTGAGCTCGTGCTCTGGAAGTCGGCGGCGGGGACATCGAACGTGATGACGCTTCCACCGGAACCATCGGAAACGACCGTGGCCGACCCGCCGCTGAAGGCAGGCGGATCGGGGAACTCCGACTGGCTCACGTTGGAGGCCGAGTTCGCCTTCCAGGTGGCCTGGAACAGGCTGCTCAGCGGAGCCCCGGCGGACAGCCCCACGCCCTTTGGCCACGTCGTGGCCAGGAAGGCGTTCGCGATGGCCGGGTCGACGCCGGCGGCATCGTAGGTGGCCACCATGTCACCGCCCGGGTTGGTCACCGGGTACGGCCCGCCAGTCGGGATCACCTGGTCCGCCTTGGCCTGCCCGGCCGGCGCCGTGACCAGCCCGCCGACCAGCATCAGGAAAGCAGTCCCGATCATGGCAGCGTAGAAAAGCCCGCGACGCGATCGCTTCCGAAAGGCAGGCACTCGGTTCATCACAAGCCAGCTCCGCATCCTGGTGCGTCTACCAGTTCATTTACGTGCTCACTTGAGCGATTCATGGTTGCTCAAATGAGCAGCCATGAACACAAGTGAGCGAACCTGATGTAATGGAAGCTTCACGCGCCAGGCAGCTCACGTCAAGATCCCCTTGGCAAATAACTGCCGTTTCCAGACC
>DASWUW010000235.1:0-2789 GCA_036406335.1 Trebonia sp. | reverse complement strand
CAGACCACCCAGGCCGACGGGGTCGACTTCAAGGCCTACTACATGCTGGCCATGGCCACCTACGGCGCCTTCGCCGGGGCCCTGATGAACAACTCCATCCGGATCGCCACCGAGCGCAAGTCCGGCTGGACCCGGCAGCTGCGGCTGACCTCGCTGCCCGGCGGCGGCTACGTCTTCGCCAAGGTGGTCACCTCGCTGGCCACCACGATCCCGTCGGTGGTGATCGTGTTCCTGCTGGGCGCGTTCTACGGCCACGTGCACCTTCCCGCCTGGCAGTGGATCGTGGTCGCGGTCATCGTCTGGCTCGGCTCGATGATCTTCGCCGCGCTGGCGGTGGCGGTCGGCTACCGGTTCGCGCCGGACCAGGCCCAGCCGATCACCCTGCTGATCTACTTCGTGTTCACCATTCTCGGCGGGATCTGGTTCCCGCTCGGCGGCCTGCTGCAGAACATCGGCAAGGCCACTCCCACCTACGAGGCGGTCAAGATCTCGACCGACGTGATCGGCCGCGTAACGGTGCCCTACGGCCTGGTCATCGGCCTGGTGGTCTGGCTGGCGATCTTCCTCGGCCTGGCCACCCTGTCGGTCCGCTCGATGGCGGAATCGGTGTAACCAGCTGACGGCCGCCCGCACCGGGACCGGGCGGCCGTCAGCCCGGTTACGGGTGCAGCGGTTACGGTAAGAAAGGTGAGCAGAATGAACGCGGAAGAGCCAGCCCTGGGCAGGCGGCTCCCGCTTTCCGGTTACTCCAACCGGAAGGCGCAGGTACTCGGGATGGTGTTCACCGGAATCTGGCTTTTTTACCTCATCGGGGCGGTCGCCAACCTGCTCACCCACCACTACGGCGCCGTCTACATCGCGGCAGGCCTGGCCGTTATCATGGTCTTCTGCGCGGTTTACCTGCTCCTGGTGCCCAGCTGGCCGGCGCCCGGCCGGTACCGGCTGCCCGGCCTGGCCGTGCTCGCCCTGCTGGCCGTGGTCTTCTGCCTGTTCTACGGGCAGACCGGTGCGGTCGGTCTGTGGATCTTCGTGTCCTCCGCTTCGGGCCTGCTGGTAGCCAGCCGCCGCTGGGCGGCGCGGGCCGTGCTCGGCTGCTTCGCCTGCTACTCGGTTTTCTCCTGGACGACCCACGTCCAGGGCACCGACTACCTCAGCAACGTGCTGCCGGTGTTCATCGGCTTCGCGATGATCGGGCTGCGCCGGCAGTTCGAGCTGACCGCCGAGCTGTCCCAGGCCCGGGAGGAGGTGGCGCAGCTCGCGGCCAGCGAGGAGCGGCTGCGCCTCGCCCGCGACATGCACGACCTCACCGGCCAGTCGCTGTCGATGATCACGCTCAAGTCCGAGCTCGCCGCCCGGCTGCTCGGCCGGCTGCCCGAGAGCACCGAACGGGACCGCGTCCGGGACGAGATCGAGCAGGTCGCGGCGGTCAGCCGGCAGACCCTGCGCGATATCCGGGAGGCGGTCAGCGGCTACCGGCGGCCGACGCTGGCGGTGGAGATCATCACCGCCCGGGCCGCCCTGGCCAGCGCGGGCATCACCGCTCGGGACGACGCCGACCTCACCCTGCTGTCCGGCACTTTCGACCCGGACGTGGAGGCCGCCCTGGCCTGGTGCCTGCGCGAGGCGGTCACCAACGTGGTCCGCCACTCCGGCGCGAACAGCTGCCGGATCAGCCTGGGCCGCCGCGGGGCGGCGCTGACCCTGACCGTCCGCGACGACGGCCGCGGTCACGCCCGGCCGGGTGACTGCGACCGCGAGCAGGCCGCAACCGGGCCGCCGGCCGGGACGAGGATCTTTTCGGCCCCGGCTCGGCCGGCCGCCGGCACCGGCCTGCACGGCATGGCGGAGCGGCTGAGCGCGGTCGGCGGCAGCCTGGAGATCCGCCCGGACAGCAATCCCGGCTTCTGCCTCGTCGCCAGCGTCCCCGTCACGGCTCCCGGCCCGGGTGCGGCCCGTTCCGGTGCGGCCACGCTAGCGTGACCGGGGTGAATACCATCCGGGTGCTGCTGGCCGAGGACCAGGCGATGATCCGTGAGGCGCTCGCGGCGCTGCTCTCCTTCGAGGACGACATGGAGGTCGTCGCCCAGGTCGGCCGGGGCGACGAGGTGACCAAGGCCGCCAGCGAGACCCGGCCGGACGTCGCCCTGCTGGACATCGAGATGCCCGGCCTGGACGGCCTGTCCGCCGCCGCCGAGCTGCACCTGGCCTGCCCCCAGACCAAGATCATCATCCTCACCACGTTCGGCCGTCCCGGTTACCTGCGCCGGGCCATGGAATCGGGTGTGTCCGGCTTCATCGTGAAGGACTCGCCCGCTGACAAGCTGGCCCGCACCATCCGCGACGTGCTGGCCGGCCAGCGGGTCATCGACCCCGACCTGGCCGCCGCCGCGCTGGCCGAGGGAGCCAGCCCGCTTACCCCGCGCGAGCGCGACGTGCTGGCCGCCAGCCACGACGGGGCGTCGATCGCGCAGATCGCGGCCCGGCTGTACCTGTCCGAGGGGACCGTGCGGAACTACCTCTCTTCCTGCATCCAGAAGACCGGCGCGCGGAACCGGACCGAAGCGCAGCGGATCGCCCAGGAACGCGGCTGGCTCTAGCCTCACGGAGGACGCCTCCCGCACCTCCCGGGGCAAGCCGCGGCGGCCGTAGGATGAACTGCGTGGCAACCCCCGGTTATCTCCGTTTCCCGCATATTCACGCTGACCTGCTCGCCCTTGTCGCCGAGGACGACGTCTGGCTCGCCCCCGCCGACGGCGGCCGGGCCTGGCGGCTGACCTCCGACGGCGGCC
>DASWUW010000234.1:0-7781 GCA_036406335.1 Trebonia sp. | reverse complement strand
TTGGGAATCGGGCCGTCCAACGCCGAGCTGGACGGCCCGTTCTCATGTCCGGTTCGCCCGGTACGTGCCGGTTGTTTCCCGTCGTTTCCTGACCCCGTGCTGAATCGGTGCTGACCCAGCCCCGCCGGGCATGTCGGCCGGCCCGCAGGTATATCGGAGGTTCACGCCAGGTATATCGGAGGTCGCCGTCGGGTCCACGGTCGCTGGGCGCCTGCTGCCTGGGCCGGTAATGTCGCGTAGGTGACTGACCCGTACAAGTGGGTGATCCACGGCGAGCGGCTGGTGGACGACACTCCTCACATCCGCGTGAGCCTGGCCGATGTCGAGCTTCCGAACCAGGTGCGGTTCACGCAGTACGTCTTCCGGATGCGGCGCTGCGCGATGACGGTGGTCCTGGACGACGCGGGCGAGCGGGTGCTGATGATGCGGCGGCACCGGTTTATCGTGGACCGCTGGGTGTGGGAGCTGCCGGGCGGCTACGTGGATGACGGAGAAGACTCTGCCGCGGCGGCGGCGCGCGAGGTCGAAGAGGAAACGGGCTGGCGTCCGCGCAAGTCCGAGTTCGTCATGTCCTGCCAGCCGCTCATCGGCAACGCCGACTACCCGCAGGACTTGTACCTGGCGCACGGAGCCGAGTTGGTTGGGGAGCCTGAGCTGGACGAGACGGCCGAGGTCCGCTGGGTGCCGGTTGACGAAACGCCGGCGATGATCGCCAAGGGCGACATCTTGGGCGCGATCACCATTATCGGGGTGCAGCACGTCCTGCTGCGGCGGGCAGTCGCTCGCGTACCTCCGCCGTGAAGTCCCGGACGGCCGGGACGTCGGCTTGCGGGCGCAGGACGCGTACGAGGTCGCGGAGGTAGCGGACGCTGCGGGCTGAGGTGAGGCGGACGGTCAGGTCCAGTGCCTGCCGCCCGACTACCGACGCCTGCACCGGCTCGCCCTGGGCGGCGTAGGCGGTGGCGAGCAGGGAGGGGTTGAAGGCCCGGCCGCGTACGTAGCGGCCGTCCATGTCCAGGGAGCGGTGCGCGTAGCGGGTGGCGTGGCCCGCTTCGCCGAGGTCGCGGAAGCACTGGGCCATGCGGGCGGCCAGGTAGGCCTCGTCGAAGTAGGAGAGCCAGGCCGGGTCGTCTTCGCGGGCGGCGCGGTCGAAGGTCTGTTCTGCCCTGGCGAGGGCGGCGCCGCAGGCGTGCGCGTCGTTGCGTGCGGCGTGCCCGTGGGCTTCCATGACCAGGCACTCGGTGAGCAGGGTTGCCGACCCGTGGCGGACGGCTGCGGCCTGGGCGGCTCTGGCGAGGTCGACCGCCTCATTGGGCCGGGCCAGGTAGAGGGCCTGGTGGGCCTGGGCGGCGAGGACCTCCGCGGCGAGGGCGTGGTCGTCGGCGTGCCGCGAGTAGGCCAGGGCCTGGGTGAGGTACCGCTGGGCCAGTCCGTGCTCGTCGCTGTCGTAGGCGACCCAGCCGGCCAGTTGCGACAGCTCCCCGCAGGCGGCGGCGAGTTGTCGGCCGGTCTCCTCCTGGTAGCTGCCGGCGGTGAGCAGCCGGGAGACGTGATCGTCGAGGTAGGACACGACCGAGCTGCGGAGCTTGCCGCCGCCAAGCCGGTTGTCCATTTCCCGGTAAGAGTGCGTCAGCTCGCGGATCGCGTCGATCTCGGCGCGTCCCACCTGGCGCGTGCCTGAGGCGGCGGGGGCGGCGGCGGGCGGGCTGATGAGCCAGCGCAGCGCGGAGGCGGGCAGCGCGGCGGAGGTGAAGACCGCGTTGACCAGGAATCGCCTTCGCTGCACGTCGGCCCTCCATAGGGCGGTTGAGGTGGCCACGGTTTCCGTCCAGCCGACAGGGAGCTGCAGGCCAAGGTCGCCGGGCAGGTCGCTGGGCGTCATGCCCAGCTCAGTTTCGGAGACCTTCCGGCCGAGGGCATCGCCGAGGACCACGGCGGCTAGTTCGGGGACCGGCGACCGTGGCTGCTCGCCCGCCAGCCAGCGCAGGACTGACGTGTGGTCGCATCGCACGTTTTTCACTCCCCGGACTGCGGCGACGTCGACGATCCTGCGGGCCAGGCCCTTGTTGGACATTGCGGCCTCGTCCAGCAGGGACCGTAGTCGCAGGTTCTGCTCCTTCGGCGCTCGCGGCACGGCCTGCCCCTTCTGCCGGTTCGGTCACGGTCAGTTTGACAGTGCCACGCGCTGTTCGCGTCGTCCAGGCTGATTGACACCCCCTCCGCACACATCCGCCCCCTCTGCTGACCCTCCCGGATTGGCACTGGCTGAGATTCCCTGGTGGTCATGG
Organism: Trebonia sp.; assembly: GCA_036406335.1. Lineage (GTDB taxonomy): Bacteria > Actinomycetota > Actinomycetes > Streptosporangiales > Streptosporangiaceae > Trebonia. The sequence goes on along the minus strand of DASWUW010000234.1, from coordinate 5,493 downwards.
CAAGCACGCAGGTCGCCCGCGCTGCGGCGCAGCTTCATGAAGCTGCCCAAGATGTGGCTCGTGTCGCCGCCAGCCGAAGCGCCCAACCGGAAGACATGATCATGAACGGCATGAGCACCGGAAGTCAGCACGTGGACGGGCACCCTCGACTTGCCACAAGCCAGACGGTCCCCGGCCATCATCACCATCCCCCAGTCACCGTGGCGGACGCGTCACGGTTCGCGCCGTTCGCCGCCAGGTGGCCGCTGCGGACCTTTCTCGAGCTGGGCGCCCTACCCGGCGCGGTGCCCTGTGCCCGGTTGCACGCCCATAACGTGCTGGCGGAATGGAGGCTAACGGCATTTAGCGAGAGCACCGGCCTGCTGGTCAGCGAGCTCGTCACGAACGCAATACAGATCTCCCGCTTGGCCGACCCGGACGCCCCGGTTCGGTTGTGGCTGGTCTCGGACCGGGCGCAGGTTGTGATCTTCGTCTGGGACGCCAGCCCGCTGCCGCCGCTACCGGGCGAAGTCGGCGAGAACGCCGAGAGCGGCCGGGGTCTGCTTATCGTCCAAGCCGTCAGCGCGCGATGGGGATGGGACTTCCCGCCCGGCATGGGCGGAAAGGTCGTCTGGGCCGTCGCCGGCCCGGAATGAGAAGAAGGACAGGCCATGCGCATGACACGCACGTCCAGGTACCGCTGGCTGCCGGTCCGCATCGATGACTTCGAGAAATGGCAGTTGGGCCTGCTCGAAGAATCGGCACAGCGACTGGGCGCTGTCCTGAATCCTGGCGGGCACGTCCAGCAAGCCCGCGCTGCTCCACCGGATCGAGTGGCACGCCGATGGACCGCCGCCCGTCCCGGTCAGCGCCGAAGTCCTCACGCTCGTCACCGACCCGCCCGCCTCCGGGGAACGGTTCCTGCGGACGGCCCCGGGCCTTCCGGCGGACTGGTTCAGCGATATGCGCGCGTCGCTTGCGGCGCTGCGCGCGTATCCCACCGACCGGCAGCTCCCGGTCCATGATGCGGAGGAGTACGGCTACCTGCTCGGCGCGACCTACCGTCGTCCGCTCCCCGCCGATTGTGTTCCCATTTTCGGGACGGAGCATATCGACCTGAACTGGCAGAACATAACAGCCCCGCGCTTCTGCATCCTCGACATGGAGCACTGGTGCTCGGCCGTCGCCGGTTACGGCGCCGCCTACCTCTACCTCACGGCACTGGAAGTCCCCGCCGTCGCCGACCAGGTCCGTGAGGCCCTGTCACGGAGGCGCTCATGACCCATCAGCTCATCGCCAGCCCTTATCCAGAGGGACACGTCGTCGTCCGGTCCGGCTACGACGGAGCGGTCCGGATCGGGGCCGACCGATACGCCGAACTGCGCGAGGCACCTGCCGATGCCCTGGTCCCCGTCTGGCTCGCCGACGCAGTCCGAGCCGGGTGGGGCACCGACCTGGCCGGCCGTCTGATCGGTGACACGATCCTGATCAGGCCGGAGACCGCCTACGGGTACGCCCGCGCCAGCTACGAGCTGAACCTCGGTTGCAACTACGACTGCGAGCACTGCTACCTCGGGGAAAAGATGTTCGCAGGCATGGACTGGGCCGGCCGTGAGCGACTGCTGAAGGTGATGGCCGACGCCGGGGTGCTGTGGCTCCAGCTCACAGGCGGCGAGCCGCTGATCGACCCGCTGTTCGCCGAGACCCACACCGCCGCCTGGGACATGGGCATGATGATCCAGATCTCCTCCAACGGGTCACGGCTCGACCGGCCCAAGACCCTCGACCTGCTGGCGATCCGCCGCCCGTACCGGCTGACGCTCAGCCTGTACGGGGCAACCGAGGCGTCCTACGACGGGATGACCCGCCGGAAGGGATCGTTCCGCCGGTTCATGCGCGGCCTAGCCGCCGCCCACGAGGCCGGACTGGCGATGCGGATCAACATAGTCGTCTCGAACCGCAACGCTCACGAAGTCCCGGCGATGAGGGCGATCGCCGACCGGTTCGGCATCGAGTCGTTCGAGTACACGAACATCAGCCCCACCATCCACGGCGGCGGCGAGGTGCTGCCCAGCCAGTCCCGCGAGATGCTCCGCAAGCGCAAGCCGTATGCCGGCTGCAACGCCGGGATTACTCACTTCCACGCCGACCCGCACGGGAAGGCGTCCATCTGCAAGGTCGGCCGCGACCCCCAGGTCGACCTGATCGCCGAAGGCGCCGACGGCCTGCGCAGGCTCGCCGCTGCCGCCGACTCGCTGCTCACCCGGCACGGTGGCTGCACCGGCTGCGGCCTCCAGAAGACATGCGGGACCTGTATGCCGCTGGCCAGCCTCTACCGGCAGGCCAAGGCCCCGCTCGAAGTGTTCTGCCAGCACGGAGGGAGGTGAGACCCACCGCTACTCATCCCCGGAAGGAGGTGAAACGCTTATGACCGCAGTCGCAGTGGAACTGCTCACCCGGCCGCCTGAATGGGTCAACGTGGCTGAAGAAGGCACGCTGTCGGCACTCGCGCCGGATGCCGTCGAATTCGTCGCCGACACCGATACGCTGCTGATGATGTGCGCGTGCAGCGCGAGCAGCGACCAGCCCTACTGAGGCTGGATAGCCTGCGCGGCCTGATGGGGAACCCGGCATCACGCCGGGTTCCTCACGGACACGAGGTGAGGAACCGGGTGGAACAGCGTGTCGCGCGGGATGATCTGCCCGGGTCACTGAAACGGGCGATCGAGGCCCGCACCGGCCCGATTGAGAGCGTCCGCATTGCGAGCGCGGGGCAGAACTCGCCGCTGGCTGCGATCATCGATGCTCGTGACGGGAGAGTGTTCGTCAAGGGCCTGCCGTCAGCCCACCGCAGGGTCATCACCCAGGCTCGCGAGGCCGCAGTCGCCCCGCTCGTCAAGGAGATCTCCCCGGCCCTGCTGTGGCACTTCGATGAGGCAGGCTGGAACGTCCTCGGCTACCAGTACGCACCCGGCCGCCATGCCGACTACTCCCCGGGCTCACCCGACCTTGATCTGCTGGTGCAGCTCATGAACGCACTGAGCACGATCAAGGTTCTGGACGGTTCCAGGCCGTTCAAGCGAGCTGAGGACCGCTGGAAGCCGTACCTTGATGACCCGGAAACGGCTGCGGTTTTCGCCGGCCCGGTACTCACCCACTCGGACTGGACACCGGACAACGTGCTGGTATCAGAGCACCGTGCCTGGCTGATCGACTGGGCCTGGCCCACCGTCGGTGCCGCCTGGACCGACCCTGCCTGCTGGGTATTGCGCCTCATGGCATCCGGTGGCCATACCGCGCATGAGGCCGAGCGGCAAGCCTCCCGCCTCCCCGCGTTCCGGGCCGCCGACCCGGCGCACATCGACCTGTTCGCCGAAGCTAACGTCCGGGTCTGGGACGAGATCGCGCAGTCCAGCACGAGCGACTGGACAGCCAAGATGGCACAAGCCGCGAAATCATGGGCTGCCTATCGCCAGGCTCGCTGAGCTGAGCAGGCGACGCACCTCGGCCATTGCACCGGCCCGACCGCCGGCGAGCAGGCCACAGGTGGTTACGGCTGATGCATGCCGAGCGGTCAGGTAGATCCACCCCTGCTCACCGGTTGGTACTCCATGTCGTCAGCTAATCCGTACTCCATTCCGTACTCCGCTTACACCGGTATAACTTGACCGCCGGGAATGCGCAGAACCCGGCGGAAATAAACCTTCCGGTGGACTCCCAGACTTTATATACGTGCAGAGCCCGTAAACAATCGTAGATGGCGCGGCGGACATGCACGGTGACATATAAACCCATGGTCTCCTTCTCGGGACAGCGAGGTGATCTCAGAGAAATGGGATCGGACATCTGGTCTTTAACGACGCGATGAGGTTGTCCGGGGGAGGCTCGCAGACAGTCCGGACGTGCCCGGAAACAGCCGTGGAGCCCCGGTAGAAGAGGTCTCACCACAAGCCTTCTTCATCCCGAGGACTCCACGTGATTCCCTATCGTGCCATGCTCGACGTGCCCGCGGAACTGCTTCGCTACCTGACCCGGCTGCTGGCCGCTGAGCGGCGCCGCCGCGGGACGCCCGCCCGCAGCAGGAAGCTCACCTGCCGCGACCAGGCACTCCTGGCGCTGCGCTGGTTCCGCGACCGGACCCGGCCCGGCCGGCTCGCCGCCGACCACCAGATCTCCCGCGCGACCGCCTACCGCTACGTGGACGAGGCTGTCGACGTGCTGTCCGCGCAGGCCCCCGGCCTGGACCAGGCCCTGCGGCGGGCGCTGGCCGACGGCGTCCCCTACGTCGTCCTGGACGGCAAGGTCTTCGAGACCGACCGGCTTGCCGAGACCGTGACCAGCAAAAAGGGCCAGGACATCAACGCGTGGTACTCCGGGAAGAAGCACCGCCCGGGCGCGAACGTCCAGGCCGTCATGCTTCCCGGCGGCCTCCCGGCCTGGACATCGCAGGCCGAGCCCGGCCACGTCCACGACATCACCGCCGCCCGGCGGCACGCCCTGCCCCTCCTCTACCGTGCCGCCGCCTCCGGAATGCCGGCGCTGGCCGACAGCGGCTACGAAGGAGCCGGGATCGGCATCTGCGTCCCGGTTAAGAATCCCGGGGGAAACCAGCAGCTCGACCCGGACACGAAAACCCGGAATGCCCTGCTGCGCGGCCTCCGCAGCCAGGGAGAACGCGGGTTCGCCCTGCTCAGCCAGCGCTGGACCGCCCTCCAGCACATCACCGCCAGCCCCAGGAGAACCACCGAAATAGTCCGCGCCGCCCTCGTCCTCACCCAATTCGAGCACAAATACCTCAACTAAATCGTTGAGATCACCTCATTGAGTTAACAGCGGATTCCCGCACCTGTGTGTTTGTCATGTGTATGTCCCCCTCCTTTCTATTCCGCAGGAATCGATGGTTGTCGTTTACGTGAGGCGCTCAGTTTTGGCGTGCGTTGTCCGCAGACATGAGCGCGAGCTGGTGAGAATCGGAAGCGGCGATTCCCGAACCGGCGTAAGTCCACGTGCCGAGGAACAGCACGGTGGATTCACAGACCGGACGGTCCCACGGGTCTAGCTGGGACGGGTCGTAGCGCTGTGCGCGGCGGTATTCGGCGCGGTCAGCGCGGAGGCGGCCGAAGGTGACTGAGTAGGCGCGGCTCTTGGTAAGGAAGTGGCCGCCGTAGCCGAGCATGTGAGCCCACTGCTTACGGCCGAGGTCCCAGGCGGTCTCGATCATCCGCTTGTGGTGAGCCGAGCAGCGCAGCGACCGGATTTCGTGCAGGTCGCGGACCCGGAAGGTGGGGAGGCCCGGAGCGTTAGCGGTCTTGGTCGCGTACTTGGCGATGTAGTTGGCGACCGCGGCAGTGGTGAGCCCGTCGCCCTGGCGGTCGAGCACCGGGCGGGTATCGACCTGCTCACCGAAGCGCAGCCGCAGGCCCCGGTCGTTGCCGAGCGGCACGAGCACTGATGCCTTAGCCGCAGCCGACCTGACCGCAGCCGACAGCCGGTCAGCCGACCAGTCAGGCGGGG
>DASWUW010000233.1:0-2051 GCA_036406335.1 Trebonia sp. | reverse complement strand
TGGCCTCCAGGTAGGCGTGACCCGCGACTACCTGGGGTTTGGTCACCGCGGTCAGGCCGGGGACGGAGCGGAGCGCGGCGGCGATCCGCGGGCCTGACCCGGGGTTGCCGAATACCTGCACCGGCTGCCCGGAGCCGCCGGGGAAGTGCGCGTCGAGCACGGTCTGCCCGGCTACCGAGTCCGGGGTGCCGCGGAAGCCCTGGGCGGTGGTCAGGCCGCTGGCGTGCAGCCCGGTCAGGCCGACGGCGAGCGCGCCGAGCACGACCGTGGTGCCGATCCAGACCAGGCGCGGCCGCTTGGCGATACCGCGGCCGGTCCTGGCCCACAGGCCCCTGGTCGTCGGCTCCACGGAGCCGGAAGACGGCCGGACCGGCCAGAACACCCAGCGCCCGGTGGCCACCAGCAGGGCCGGGAGCAGGGTCATCATCGAGATCAGGGCGATGGCCACGCCGATGGCCAGCACCGGCCCCATCGACGAGGTGGAGTTGAGCGTGGCCAGCGAGAGCGTGAGCAGGGACAGCAGCACCGTGCCGCCGCTGGCGACGATCGCCGGGCCGGCCCGGCGGATGGCGACCGCCATCGCCGCGTGCCGGTCGTCGTGGCGCCGCAGCTCCTCCCGGTATCTGGCCGTCAGCAGCAGGGCGTAGTCGGTGCCGGCCCCGAATACCAGCACGTCCAGGATGCCGGCCGACTGGGCGTTCACGGTCAGCCCGGTATGCGCGGCGAGCAGGTAGATCACCGCCTCGGCGGTAATCAGCGCCGCCCCCACCGACACCACCGGCAGCAGCCAGAGCACCGGGCTTCGGTAGGTCAGCAGCAGCAGCCCGATAACCACGCCGAGCGCGGAGAACAGCAGGGTCCCGTCGATTCCCTTGAACGCGTTCCCCGAGTCGGCCGCGCTGCCCAGCGGCCCGGTGATGTGCACGCTCATGCCGTTCGCGTCCGCGGTGGCGACGCCGCGCAGCGAGCCGGCGATCGTCCCGGCGGCCGACCAGCCCTTGCTGCCCAGGTTGACGTAGGCGATGGTGGAGACCGCCTTGCCGTCGGCGGACAGGACGGGCCCGCTGACGCTGCCGCGTACCACCCCGGGCAGTGCGGCCAGCTTGGCCGCGTCCGCGGTGGTCTTGGCCTTGTCCGCCGCCGTTACCCCGGACGGCCGGTCGTAGACCAGCACCGCCGGGTACACGTTGGGCGAGACGACCTTCGACCGCAGGTCGAGCACCTGGGTGGACTCAGCCTTGGGCGGCAGCCAGGACGAGCTGTCGTTTTTCTCCGCCCCGGTCAGCTTCCCTGACAGCGGCCCGGCCAGCACCACCAGCAAGAGCCAGAACACCAGTATCAGCCATTTCGTGCGGCGTCCCGCGGGCGAGTACAGAAATCCCCGAATAGCGGCCATGGCCCCGCTTCCTTCGTCCGGCATTGTCATCGGTCAGACGCGGCCAGGCGTCCGGAATCATCTGTCCCCGGGTCCGCGCATATGAGATATATCGCGTTAGAGACCCGGCTGGCAAGCGAGTATCCGGATCGAAACGAAACGCGGAATGCCGCCAGCCGCCGGACGGGTACGTCACCGGACGGCGGCGGCGTATTGCCCGCGGACCCGGTCGCGCTCATACTCGGCGCGGGGGGCATCGCCGACCGTCGGAACTCTCAAGGAGGAGAGATGCCAGACCGGATCCTGACCAGCCACGCGGGCAGCCTGCCGCGCCCTGAGGACCTGATCACGCTCAACGAACGCCGGGCCGCCGGGGACTTTCCGGACGAGCAGCAGTACCTCAGCCGGCTGCGGGCGGCGGTGACGGACGTGGTCGAGCAGCAGGTCGACACCGGCCTTGACCTGGTCAACGACGGCGAATTCGGCCATTCTATGGGTCAGCGCTACGACTACGGCTCCTGGTGGACCTACGCGTTCCAGCGGCTGTCCAACGTCGAGCTGACCCCGCTGACCATCTCGGAGATACCGCAGGCGGAGGCTAAGCCGGGTGAGATCAGGCTGGCGTCGTTTGGCGAGCGCCGGGACTGGCAGGCGTTCGCTGCGGCGTACCAGGACC
>DASWUW010000232.1:0-3761 GCA_036406335.1 Trebonia sp. | reverse complement strand
CCCGGCCAGCGACCGCGTCCAGGTCGCTTTGGGAATCATCCGGACCGACGCCCTCCATCAACCCTTCAGGTCGCGACATATCAACCTTGCTCCTCGGCCTGCGGGCGACGCGGTTCTCCTGTCGACAGGATACGCACGGGTCGGGCAACGCTCCAATCCTGGTTAGACCGGCGGACAGCCGGGCGGCAAAGCTATGCGGCAGCCGAAACGCTGTATACGCCAAGCGAAGAATTGCGTGCGGTGGGGAGGCCCAAGTGCTACCGGGTAACCCACGGTGCGTTCGGTCAGCCCGTTGCGGGCTGATCCTGGAGTCAGGTCAGCTGGTCTTCGCCGGCCGCCGGCGCGTTCCCGCCGGGTGGAGTACCACCCCGGGCAGCGGGTAGAGCGGGCGCTCAGGCCGGACGTGAACGGAGATGGTAGCGGCGAGATGGAAACTGGAAACGGGATAAGCCCGGCCCCGGGTACCCGGGGCGAGCCCGAGGTCGAGGAAGCGTTTGACCGGCTGGTCTCCGAGGGCGACGACCGGCTGAACCGGCCCCTGCTGTCGCTGGTAACCACCGGGTTCCTGGGCGGTATCGACGTTGGCATCGGCGTGCTGGCCGACCTCGTCGTCAACCACGAGACCGGGCAGCCGCTGCTGGGCGCGGCCGCCTTCACCATCGGGTTCGTCGCGCTGCTGCTGGCCCGCAGCGAGCTGTTCACCGAGAACTTCCTGGTTCCGGTGGTCGCCCGGGTCGCCGGCCACGGTTCCTGGTTCCAGCTTGGCCAGCTCTGGGTAATCAGCCTGGCGGCCAATCTGGCCGGCGGCCTGGCGATGGCCGCGCTGGTGATCGGCTCGTCTCCCAGCCTGGACGGGACCGCGGCCAGCCTGGGCCGTCACTACGCGACGCTCGGCATCTCGTGGCGCTCGCTGCTCCTGGCTATCCTGGCCGGGATCGTGATCACGCTGCTGACCCGTATGCAGCACGCCACCGACGACCTCGGACCGAAAATCGTGGCCGCCGTCGGCATGTCATTCGTGCTGGTGGCAGCGGGGCTGTTCCACTCGGTGCTGGATTCCATCCTCATGTTCGCCGGGCTGCTCACCGGGCACGCGCCGTATACGTGGGCGGACTGGGCCGGCGCTTTCGGCTGGTCGGTCCTGGGCAATATCATCGGCGGCGTGGGCATCGTCAGCGCTATCCGCCTGCTTCGCGTACCGCACCGGGTCCTGGAGGAACGCGAAACAGTCAGGCAGGACGGCGGCGCCGATGACCCGGACGAGACAAAATAGCCGCTCCGCAGGGGAGCGGGAGCCAGAAGGGAACGTCGCATGAAGGCCACTATCGACGGCACCGTCGTTGCTGACGCACCGGCGTCCGACCTGATCGTCATCGAGGGCAACCAGTACTTTCCGCCCTCCGCACTCAGCGCCGGCGCGTTCAGCGACAGCCCGACGCCGTACACCTGCCCGTGGAAGGGCGTCGCCCAGTACCACGACATCGCGGTGGCCGGATCGGTCCACCACGACGCGGCCTGGAGCTACCCCGACCCTTACCCGGCGTCCTTCGACCGGGTCGGCCAGGATTTCGCCGGCTACGTCGCCTTCGACAAGCGCCAGGTCACAGTCGCCGAGTAAGCGGAAGAGCCGACCCGTGACGACGGGCCGGCCCGTTTCCGGTTCTGGTCAGGTGAGCTTTGCCTTGAGTTTGCCGATGGGCCCGGCTTCGGTCCCGAGCGCGGGGTCCTTCGGGTCACCCATGCTGCCGTCGTAGGTGGCGTACAGCAGCGGGTCAGGCGGCGGGGCAGACCCGACGTCGCCCAGCGGCTCGGGGTCCAGCAGGTAGCCGAACTCGTGCCTGCCGTCGGGCTGAAGGCCGGAAGCCCAGCCGCCCTGCGCGCCCGCGGTGCCGTCGGACAGGTGCCAGACGGAGGTGGCGTGCTCGCCGTACTCCTCGTCGAACAGCGCGTTCGGGGCGACGGCGGTCTCCAGCCCGTCGCTCTCGAGTTCCTCGATGGCCTTGAGCCATATGTTCTGGTGCAGGGTGTCGCGGGCCAGGTTGAACTTGAGCATGTCCTTGACACCGGGGTCGTCGGTCATGTTGTAGAGCCGGGCGGTCTGCAGGCGCCCCTGCGCCTCGGCGGCGGCGTTGGCGCGGAAGTCGGCCAGCAGGTTGCCGCTGGCCACGATGAAGCGGCCGTTCCACGGGTAGCCGTTGCTGTCGGCCAGCAGCGGGCCGCCGCCGGCCACGATGGCCTGCTGCGGGTCCATCCCGCCGAGGACGGCGCCAACCACCGGGTCGGCTGCCGCCGCCTTGGTGGTCGCGGTGGCGGGGGCGCCTTCGAGCAGGCGCGCCACCATGGTGGCGATCATCTCGACGTGGCCGATCTCCTCGGTCGCGACATCCATGATCAGGTCCTTGTACTTGCCGGGCATCCGGCAGTTCCATCCCTGGAACAGGTACTGCATGGTGACGGTCATCTCGCCGTAGGCGCCGCCGATCAGCTCCTGAAGCTTGTGCGCGTAGACCGGGTCGGGCTTGGCGGGCCGGGATTCGAACTGCAGGCGGCTGGTGTGCCGGAACATGAGGCCTCCCTCGAGATTGCCGCGGCGCCGCTGCTCGCGGCACCGCTCATGCTCAAGGACGCTACGGACGAGGCATCGCCAAGCCGTCTCAGCGCCGCCTCCGCCGGCGGCAGGCCGCCTGCGGCGGCGGGCCGCAGCGCTGATAACGCCGGGTAAAACGCTGGGTTGAGGCTGAGACGCCCGGGTAACGGCCGACGCGTACTGCAACGCGGTCGCGGGTCCAGCAGAGGTGCCCTCAGCCGTCTGACATCCGATCTCGCGGAGCACTATGCAACCGGCAACCTCGGGCCCGGGCCGCCCCGGCCTGCGTCTGCGCCTGCTCGGGCGCTTCGAGCTCAGCGACGGCGAGTCGCTGATCAGAACCAGGCCGTCTAGTGAACGGCTGCTTGCCTTCCTGGCGGTCAGGGGTGATCCGGTGGGCCGCCCGGAGGCAGCCGCGGCCCTGTGGCCTGACTGCTCAGACACCCGGGCCGCGTCGAACCTGCGGTCGGTCTTGTGGCGGCTGCCCGTCCAGCAGGGTGGTGTCGTCAGCGCGCGCGACGGACGACTGGCCCTGGCGCCGGACATCGTCACCGACCTGACGGAGATCGCCAGCCGCCTGGCCGACGGCACGGTAACCGGTGACGAGAAGAGCCTGAGCCTGCTGCAGCAGGAGGTGCTGCCCGGCTGGCCGGAGACCTGGCTGGTCACTACCCGGGAGTCTTTTCACCAGGTGCGCCTGCGAGCACTGGAAAGGCTGTGCGACCAGCACCGGGAGGCGGGGCACATGGACTCCGCGCTGGCCGCCGGCCTGGCCGCCGTAGCCTGCGACCCGTTGCGCGAAAGCGCTCACCGCCGGCTGGCGGTGATCCACATAAGCGAGGGCAACCTGGCCGACGCGCTGCGCCAGTACCACGTCTACCGGGACCTAGTGCGATCCGAGCTCGGACTGCCGCCCTCCCCGCAGTTCCGCCGTCTGATCGCCCCGCTGCTCGGACGGCCCGCCGACCAGACCGCCGGAAACCGGAACGTCAGCGGGCGAAGTTAGACAAATTCCTGGGTGACGTGCATCCAAAGAGCTTCCGGATCCAGAAGTCCTAGTCAAAGTCCCGGACGCCGTCCGGTGGATTCACTGATCGGATCGGAGCCTAGTGATGCGAATGCCAAAGCTCGCCGCGGCCAGCATGACGGCCGGTTTCTTGTGCCTGACGGCCGG
>DASWUW010000231.1:0-1767 GCA_036406335.1 Trebonia sp. | reverse complement strand
GCCGCGCCGTCAGCGCCTGTCGTCATCATCCAGTACGTCGTCGATGGTCACGTTGACCGTGACATCCCGCAGCCCTACCTGGTCGCGCAAGGTCGACCTGACGTGGCGCTGGATGTCCCGGGCAATCTGGTGCGCCGGGTCGCCGTAGCCGACCGCGACGGCCAGGTCCACCACCGCAGTGCGGCCGAGTACGCCCACGGCGGCGTTCTGGTTGTGGGCGAAGGTAGCCTTCTCGGCCAGCGTGGCGAGCTTGCCCTGGGTAGTACGGCCCAGAGCAACCCAGACCCCAGGGGTCATCCGGGCACTGTCGCGAGCCAGGGCGGCCACGACACGAGCAGCGACCCGGACTGCCCCGGTCTCGGTGACTTCCAGCGCATACCAGACGTCCTGCACCAAGCGGCGGACCTGGTTCATCACCGCTGCCACCAGGCCCGGTGGCGCAGACACGGGGACTGCCGCCAGCTCCGTCACCGGCTCCCACAAGACGGTGAACTCGCCGAGCGCGGCCTGGCAGTGCACGCAGCCTCGCTGATGAGTATCCCAGTCGGCGCCGCGGCCGACCGCGGCCTGCTCCAGCAGGAGGTCCACGTCAGCGCCACAGGACAGGGCGACCGAGTCCAGCGGGGACTCGGGTGGCATCAGGCTGCTCACTTCCAATCCTTCAATGTTTGGGCCAGCGCCCGGCGGGCCCGGAACAGGTGGCTGCGGACGGCCGGCTCGCTCAAACCGGTCACGCTGGCTACCTCAGCGTACGTCAATCTTTCGAAGTGGTGAAGAACGATCACCGTCCGCTGCGCAAACGGCAGGACGAGCAGGGCGTCAGTGACCGCGTTCACCGCAAGATTCCGCTCAACCTCGTCGGCGGTCCCCGAATGCGGGTCGGCCAGCTTGGAAAGCAGGTCAAGGGAACCGTCGTTCCTTCCCCGGGTCACCTTGTTCAGCGCCCGCCGGGTCACGATCTGGTACAGCCAGGTGGAGAACGACGCCCCGCCTTGGAACTGGTCCAGGTTCTCCCACGCGGCAATCAGCGCTTCCTGCGCGACGTCCTGCGCGTCGTGGTGGTTACCGGTCAGGCGCAAGGCAACCCGGTAAGCCGACGCCGAGTGCCGCTGGACCAGCAGCTCGTAAGCGTCCAGGTAGCCTTCCCGGGCCCGGGCTACAAGGTAGGCATCCCCCACGACCGGCCCAGCCGGCCGCGGTCTTGCCGTCACTGCTACTCCCTGATTAATGCTCTTACGGGCTAGGACCCTTACCTGGTAACGGTGAGCCGTGCCGTTCTGGAAACTGTAGCGGCGAAAGTTGCGAGGTTTTCTAGCGGCCGGTGTCTAAATAGGTAACGCGCCATCGATGCCCACCTAAGTACCGAGGGCCGTCCGTCACCATTCAAGGAGCATGCCTGATGACTGAGTCCACGACATCCGCGTCCACCGACACCGTCTCGGCTTCCCGCGACCGGCTCAACACCGGCGAGGGCCAGATCAGCGTGGCCGAGAATGTGGTCCAGAAGATCGCCGGGAAGGCCTGCCGCGAGATCTCCGGCGTGCACGCCATGGGTACCGGGGGCAGCCGCGCGTTCGGCGCGGTCCGCTCGCGCATCCCCGGCAGCTCCGGCCCCAACGTCGCCCCGGGCGTCGGGGTGGAGGTCGGGGAGAAGGAAGCAGCCATCGACCTGGACATCGTCGTCGAGTACGGCGTGTCCATCGCCGAGCTCGGCCGCAGCATCCAGCGCAACGTCAAGCAGGCGGTCGAGCGGATGACCGGCCTGCG
>DASWUW010000230.1:0-3293 GCA_036406335.1 Trebonia sp. | reverse complement strand
CGGCATTGTCGCTCCTGATCACCTTTCTCTTCGGGATCACCATCGGAATGATCGGCGGAGTGATCCTCGGATCCCGACGGGGGGCGTCGCTGCTAGTACCGGCGGCAGGCGGCCTCCTCGGCGCCGGGGCGCGGGTCTTCTACGGGGTCTACACCCGTGACGACGACGGGTACTTGCGGAGCCTTATCGCAGGCCGCAGGCCGCAGTCCGGTGATCCGCGCGGAGACGACAACTCCGACTGGCCCGGACAGGAGCTAGACCGGTGAAGGGCTTCGAGATCATCGCGATCGTCATCGGTGTCTTCTTTATCATCGGGATCGCCGTGGGCATGCTTCTGGTAATCGTGCTTCCCCTGTTCAAGTCGATGCTCTGGAACCGCCGCAACCGCCGCATAGATGCCGGGAACCGATGGAATCTGCCGTCTCGCGATGATGACGCCGACGAGCGCCCTCGCCGCTGGCCGGGCGGTTAAGCCGTAGACCCTCCCGACCGGCCGGGCTCCCGGGCTGCCAACCGGGAGCCCGGTCATGTTGAGCCACCTGGTCTCGGCCGGACGACGAGAGGGCTCCCCGCTGGCCGGGCCGCTAAGCTCGACCACGTGACCGAACCAGCCTTTCCGTGGGCACCTGGAACCGCGACCGGCATCGGCTCGATGCCCGGTGACAACCCGCTGGAGGCGGCCCGGGTCATCGCCGACGAGCTCCCCGGCCTCCCGCACCTGCCCGAGCTCCCCGGCCGCGGCCCGGGCGCCGACCTGACCGGCCGCACCGCCGCCCTGCTGGTAGAGATGCCGGTCGAGCTGGCCGGCCCCCGCGGCTGGCGGATCGCCGAACGTCCCGGCCTGGACGCGCGGCGGGCCAAAAACATGCTCTCTTCTGACCTGGACGCCCTAGAGGAGGTCCTCGACGGCTACCAGGGCCCGGTCAAGATCCAGCTCGCCGGCCCCTGGACCCTCGCGGCCACCATCGAGCAGCCCAGGTCACTCAACCCGGCCCTGGCCGACCCCGGCCTGGTCGCCGACCTCACCTCCTCCCTCGCCGAAGGGGTCGCCAACCACGTCGCCGAGGTCGCCAAGCGCGTCCCCGGCGCGACCCTCATCGTCCAGTTCGACGAGCCCTCCCTCCCCGCCGTGATGAGCGCCCAGGTGCCCACGCCGAGCGGCCTGGGCCGGGTCCGGGTGCCCGACGACGAGATTGTCCGCGCCCGTCTCCGCGAGGTGCTCGACGCGACACGCGGATACACAGTGGTTCACTGCTGCGCCCCGGGCTATCCGTTCGGCATAATCACCGAGGCGGGAGCGAACGCGCTTTCGTTTGACCTGGCCCAGATCAAGCCACCCAACTGGGACGAGCTGGCGGAGATCGCCGAAGCGGGCACCGGCCTGTTCGTCGGCGCCGTCTCCCCGCTGGGCCCGCAGGCGGTGGCAGAAGGCAACAGCCGCAGGAATAGTGCCGAACGGTCCCGCCCGACTCCTACGGACACCGCGAAAGCCATCGCGGACCTGTGGCGGAAGATGTCGCAGCCGCCGGCCGGGTGCGCGGGGCAGGTCGTGGTCACCCCGGCCTGCGGGCTGGCGGGCGCGTCGCCGGACCGGGCCCGGGCAGTGCTGCGCTGGTGCCGGGAGGCGGGGGGAATCCTGCCGGAGATGATGGGGGAGCAAGCGTGAGATGCGGAGCGGGCCGATGGAGCTGACCGAGGCCAGGCAGCAGCATGCGGAGCTGAGCGAAAAGCTGCTCGACGCGCAGTACCGCTACCACGTGCTCGACTCGCCCACGATCTCCGACATCGAGTACGACCAGGGCATCCGGGTGCTGAACGAGCTCGAGGACCAGTTCTCCGAGCTGCGCACCCCCGACTCGCCGACGCAGAAGGTCGGCGGCACGATCTCGACCCTGTTCACCCCCGTGACCCACCTGGAACGGCTGCTCAGCCTGGACAACGTGTTCTCCGCGGAGGAGTTCGCGGCCTGGTCAGACCGGGCCGCGAAGCTCGGCGGGACCGGGCCCTACCTGTGCGAGCTGAAGATCGACGGGCTGGCGATCGACCTCGTCTACGAGCGGGGCCGCCTGGTCAGCGCCGCCACCCGGGGTGACGGGCGCACCGGCGAGGACGTCACGCTTAACGTGAAGACGATCCAGGCGATCCCGGCCCGGCTCACCGGCGACGACGTGCCCGAGCTGCTCGAGGTGCGGGGCGAGGTGTTCCTCCCCGGGGCGGCGTTCGAGCGCCTCAACGAGTCGCTGCAGGAGGCGGGCAAGCCCGCCTTCGCCAACCCGCGCAACGCCGCGGCCGGCTCGCTGCGGCAGAAGGACCCCCGGGTCACCGCCTCCCGTGCGCTCGGCGCGATCGTGCACGGCATCGGCCGGGTGGTGGGCGGCGGCGTGATCACCGGTTCGGCGGCCGGGCCGGGCGACGCGGGCAATCTGGAGGGGGCGCCGGACACCCAGTCCGGCTGGTACCGGCGGCTGGCCGGCTGGGGCCTGCCGGTCAGTGACCGGTTCCAGGTCGTGACCGAGTTGTCCGAGGTCAGCGCCTACATCGAGTACTACGCCGACCCGGTGCACCGGCACGAGCCCGCCTACGAGATCGACGGCGTGGTGGTCAAGATCGACCCGACCGAGACGCAGGCGGCGATGGGCGCCACCAGCCGGGCGCCGCGCTGGGCGATCGCCTACAAGTACCCGCCGGAGGAGGTCACCACCAAGCTCCTCGACATCCGGGTCAACGTGGGCCGGACGGGACGGGTCACCCCGTACGCGGTGATGACGCCGGTCAAGGTGAGCGGCTCCACCGTGGACCGGGCCACCCTGCACAACGAGGACGAGGTCAAGCGCAAGGGCGTGCTGGTCGGCGACACGGTGGTCCTGCGCAAGGCGGGCGAGGTCATCCCCGAGGTGGTCGGGCCGGTGGCCGACCTGCGCCAGGGCAACGAGTGGGCCTTCGTCTTCCCCCGTGAGTGCCCGGAGTGCGGCACCCCGCTGGGCCGCGACGAGGACGAGGTCGACTGGCGCTGCCCCAACACCCGGGCCTGCCCCGCGCAGCTGCGCGAGCGGCTGTTCTACCTGGCGTCGCGCAGCGCGCTGGACATCGAGGCACTCGGCTACGAGGCGGTCGTGGCGCTGCTGGGCGACGGCCTGGTGGGCGACGAGGGCGACCTGTTCGACCTGTCCGACGAGAAGCTGGCGGCCAGCCCCTTCTTCGTGAACAAGGCCGGCGGCCTCAAGCTGGTGGCGCCCGCGCTGCTCGCCAACCTGGAAGAAGCCAAGGTCCGCCCGCTGTGGCGGATCCTGGTG
>DASWUW010000229.1:0-2975 GCA_036406335.1 Trebonia sp. | reverse complement strand
CGGCGGCGACCGGCAGGTCCGGGTAGCGAGAGGCAGGACCCGGCAGTACCTCGACGTGGTGTACGCGGACTACAGCGTCGTGGTCGAGCTGGACGGTGTGCTCGCCCACCCGGCCGATGGCAAAGACCGCGACGCAAGACGCGACAACGCCAACGCACTTTACGGCTACCAGACCCTCCGCTACGGCTGGGTGCCCGTCGCGTACCACTCATGCGCCACGGCGTTTGAGGTCTTCAGCCTGCTCCGCCGCAACGGCCTGCGCAGCCCCGTCCGCTCGTGCGGAACAAACTGTGCGGCAGCGCCGCCCGAGCGGCGCGAACCGGCGGCGCCGCGATCATCTGGGGGCGCACGGCAGTATCCAACGAGATAACAGCAAGAAGCGTCTTGAGTCGACCACCGGGCCGACCGTCAACCGACGGACGCCGGTCAGCCGGTCAGCCGGTGCCGCGGCTGCCCGAGCCCTCCAGGTGCAGGGCGGTACCGCCGGCCGCGGGCTCGCCGGCGATGACCCGCTGCCACATCCGGGAGACGGCGCCGAGTTCGAACGGCTGCGCGTCCTGGAACGCCGCCTGCCGGGTATCCTCCCAGGCGCCGGGGGCCGCGGCCGCGGCGATCGCCGCGGCCATCTCGGACGGGTCCTCCCGGATCCAGCGCCGGTCGTAGATCGTCTCGGCGCCCGGCCAGTGCCTGATCACCGGCACGGCCCGCGACGCCATGCCCTCGGCCGGGGACACGTGGAACGATTCGTCGTCGCTGACCGACAGGACGAACCCGATCCGGCGCAGCCAGGCGGGCACGTCCGGTCCGGCGTCGTCGAAGACCACGGCGTCGCGCAGCAGCGGCGAGCGCTGCACCCGGCGGAAGGCATCGGAGTAGTGGCGGCGCTCCTCCTGGTGCTGCCACACCCACCAGTGCTCCCAGGGCATGGCCGACTTCACGAAGAGCAGGTAGCGGTCGTCGTCCCGGCGCAGATCCTCGAGTACGTCCAGCGCGAGGTCCAGGCGCTTGCGGGACGGCACGATGCCGATCAGGCCGAGGTTGAACTGGGCCCCGTCCAGCTTCGGCCGGTCCAGCTGCTGGATGTCGAGCGGGTTGGGCACCGTGACGACCTTGGCGGCCGGCCAGCCGGTGATCTTCCGGGTGAGCTGCGCGTAGTGGTCGGACACGCAGATCACCTGATCGACGTTGCCGATCTTGACCTGGTCCGGGTAGGGCGAGTACAGCTCGAACCGGTGCAGGTGCACTAGCAGGCGGGCCGAGCGGCGCTTGTGCCGCGAGTACCAGACCGCGTTGGGCCCGCACCACTCGCAGATAATGACGTCGGCCCACTCGGCCAGTTCCCGGGAGGCCGCCTCGTCGTGCTCGCCTAGGGCCGCCCACTGGTCGACCCGGATCTCCAGGCCGGGCTGCAGCCGGAAGTACTGGATCAGCGGGGTGAAGAACTTCAGGTCGTGCCCGGCGATGACCACCCGCAGCGGTGCGCTGCCCGCGCCGTTGGCGGAAACTCCGGCGGCGTCCGGGTGGGCGGCGGGCACCGCCCGCGCCAGGTAGGTCCGTAGCCGGGCTGCCGCCTGGTCAAGCGCGAACGACGCGGCCGCGGCCGCGGTCCGGGACGCCGCCAGCGCGAACACCGCGGGGTCGAGCGCGGCGGCGGCCACGTCGGCCACGTCGTCGAGGGACGCGGCGAACAGCGGGTAGTCCGCTCCCAGCAGCGCCTCGTGCATCGGCGTCCGGTTGAGGATCACCGGCAGCCCGAGCTGGCCGAACTCGAGGACCTTGGTGGACAGCTCAAGGGAGGCGTCAAGCTCCGGATGCCGCCATGACAACCCGATGTCGCCCTCGGCGGCCAGCCGCATCGCCTCGGCCCGCGGCTGCCCGCCGTGCCAGATCACGCCGGGGACGGCGGGCGCGCCGACCTCGCCCAGCGCGGCCCGCATCCGCCGCCGGTAGGCGGGGTCCCGGGGGTCGTCGTGCACCTTGTCCCCGACCATGTCCACTTCCGCGGTGACGCCGCGGGCGGCCAGCAGGGCCGGCAGCGACGTCATCTCCAGCGTGTTCCACCGAGGGGCGAACTTGCCGGTGTAGACGAGCTTCAGCGGCGCGCCCCCGGCGGCGACCTTCCGCTCGGGGTCGCGGTGCGTGCCGAGCGCGGGCAGCACCGGCGGGAACAGCACCGACTTGCCGCAGGCGGCGGCGACCGAGCCTTCCAGGAAGCAGCGCAGTTCCTCGGTCTGGCACAGCAGGTAGCGCGACGCGCGGGCGATAACCGTGAGGTCCTCCGAGGCCTTGGGGGTCACCTGAGGGACCGCCTGGGGCACGTCGGTCAGGTAAGACCACAGCCGCCCGTCGAACGCGCCGTCCCGGGCCGCGGCCGACACCAGCGCCCGGCCGCGCAACACGACGAGGTCGTGCCGGCCGGCCGCGTCAACCGCGGCGAGCACGCTGACCGCCTGGGGCACGGTCAGCGAGGCCTCGGTCAGGGCGGGCAGCAGTTCCTCGGCGTGCGGGGACCTGATGGTGACCTCAGGCAGGCCGCGCAGCGGGGCTACGAGCCGGTCGGTACGGACCGGGGCCTTGAGTACCAGCGTGACCGCGCACCCGGCGGCGACCAGAGCCTGCGTGACCGACTGCAGCCAGATGGCCGAGCCGTCGAGCAGGTTCAGGTCGACGTCACCGTAGACCAGCGCGCTTGGTCTGGATCCGGCCAATGCCTGTCGCTCCTTGTCCTGGTGACTCGAGAGTCCTGGTGACTCGAGAGTCCTGGTGACTCAAAAGTCCTGGTGGTTCAAGCGTTCTGGTGTTTCACGGAAATGCCGGTCGGGCGGAGTGGGGCGGTCAGCGGCCGGCTGGGCCAGCGCTGACAGACAGCAGCCGCAGTCCGTGGCTGCCCCAGTCCGCTGCCCGGGGCCCCTCGGGGCCGAGCAGGCTCGCCCGGACGAGCGCCGGCTGGTCCAGCGACTGGGTGAACGCGTACT
>DASWUW010000228.1:0-3894 GCA_036406335.1 Trebonia sp. | reverse complement strand
CGGCTGCGGACGCGCGCACCGGGAAGTTCAGGGGTGACGGATGCAGAGGGAAGAACGGAGGAGCCAGGCACCATCAGGATCGCCCGGGCGGGAAGTCCAGAGTCCGGGTACCGCAGGACATCGATAGTGAGGTGGTCTCCGGTCAAGCAACCGCGATCCCCGCACGCTGGCAGTCTCTAGGCTGGTCTGCGGAAACAGAAGGTCGGCGTAATACCAGGTCCGGCCGGTGGTGTAACGAGTTTCTTCGGGGCCCTGGTGCCGTACGGCACCAGGGCCCCTCCGCATATTCGGTGAGAGGTGCGATGACCGCAGGCGAATCCTACGACCGGCTCGACGACGACGACTATCCCGCTTACACGATGGGCCGGGCCGCCGCGATGCTCGGCACTACCCAGGGTTTCCTGCGTGCTATCGGCGAGGCCCGCCTCATCACCCCGCTGCGCTCCGAGGGCGGCCACCGCCGCTACTCCCGCTACCAGCTGCGGGTCGCGGCCCGGGCCCGGGAACTGGTCGACCACGGGACCCCGGTCGAGGCCGCCTGCCGCATTGTCATCCTCGAAGACCAGCTCGAAGAGGCCCAGCGCATCAACGCCGAATACCGCCGGGCCGCCGGCGGCACCGCTGAAACTGGGCGGTTAGGCCGGGGGACGGCGGGTAACGGGCTTGGGTGACCGAGTCCACCATCGCCGTCCTGGATATCGACGGGACGCTTATCGATTCCAACTACCAGCATGCGCTCGCCTGGTACCGGGCACTGCGCTCGGTGGGCGAGACTTACCCGGTGTGGCGGCTGCACCGGCTGATCGGCATGGGCGGGGACCAGGTGGTCCCGGCTGTCGGCGGCGACGACCTGGAGCGCCGGGCGGGTGACCAGGCCCGGGAGCAGCAGGGCAGGGAGGTCGAGGCGCTGCTCGAGGAGATGGCGCCGCTGCCCGGTGCCCGCGACCTGCTCACTGCTATCCGGAAACGGGGTCACCGGCTGGTGCTGGCCAGCTCCGGCCAGCAGAGCCACGTGGAGATCTTCCTGGACAAGCTGGACGCCCGCGGCATCGTCGACGGCTGGACCAGCAGCGCTGACGTCGAGGCGTCCAAGCCGGCCCCGGATCTGCTGCAGGTGGCGCTGAAGAAGCTGGGCGCGCCGCCTGACGCGTCGAGTGTGATGATCGGCGACTCGGTGTGGGACGTCGAGGCGGCCAAGAAAGCCGGGATGCCGGCGATCGCCGTCCGTTCCGGCGGCTTCGGGGACGACGAGCTCCGGAAGGCCGGCGCGGTCGCTGTCTACGACACCCCCGGCGACCTCGCGGAGGCCCTGGACGACACCCCTCTCGCCTGACGCCGCCGCCCCCTTTCCTGTCCTCAAGCCCGGAAGGCACTGTTATGGCTACGAACGAGAAGCTGGCCGAGTTGTCCAAAGCCGGAGTCGCCGTCTGGCTCGACGACCTCTCCCGCGACCGCATCCGCAGCGGCGATCTGCAGTCCCTGGTCGACGACTACTCCGTCGTAGGCGTCACCACCAACCCCACCATTTTCGCCGCCGCGATCAGCGGCTCCGACTCCTACGACGACCAGGTCCACGCAATGGCCGTCCGCAAGGTCAGCGTCGAGGAGGCGCTGCGGACCATCACCGCCGCCGACGTCCGCGACGCGTGCGACCTGCTCGCCCCGGTGGCCCGGCGCACCGGCCGCGACGGCCGGGTGTCGCTGGAGGTGGCCCCCGGGCTGGCGCACGACACCGATGCCACCGCCGCGGAGGCGGCTCACCTGTGGTGGCTGGTCGACCGGCCCAACCTGTTCATCAAGATCCCGGCGACGCAGGCGGGGCTGGCCGCGATCACTACGTCCATCGCCGCCGGGATCAGCGTCAACGTCACCCTCATCTTCAGCCTGGAGCGGTACCGGGCGGTCATGGACGCCTACCTGTCCGGACTGGAGCAGCGCGTGCGGGATGGCGGATCGCTGACCGGGATCGAGTCGGTGGCGTCCTTCTTCGTCTCCCGGGTGGACACCGAGATCGACCGGCGCCTGGAAAAGGCCGGCGCGGACCCCTCCCTCAAGGGCAAGGCCGCGCTGGCCAACGCGCAGCTCGCCTACCAGGCCTACGAGGAGGTCTTCTCCTCCGACCGGTGGCGCGCGCTGAAGGCCAACGGCGCCCAGACGCAGCGCCCGCTGTGGGCCTCGACCGGCGTGAAGAACCCGGACTACCCCGACACCCTCTACGTCAGCGGTCTCATCGGGCCGGACACGGTCAACACCATGCCGGAAAAGACCCTGAAGTCCTACGCCGACCACGGCACCCCGGGCACGCTCATCCAGCACTCCTACGACGAGGCGGCGCGGGTCATGAAGGCCGTGGCCGATGCCGGGGTCGACCTCGACGACGTCTTCAAAGTCCTCGAGGACGAGGGCATCCAGAAGTTCACCGACTCCTGGGACGAGCTCACCGGCTCGGTCCGTTCGGAGCTCGAGGACAAGAAATAAGCGAGCTCACCGGTGGGCTCGTCCTAGCGGCAGGCCAGTGCGCTCGGGGGGAGCAAGCGGGTGTCTTCTGAGTCATTTGACCTGACGCGGCCGTTGACGTCCGGTACGGCGGCGCCGCACAGTGCGAGCGGGGAAGGGGCTGCCCTCCATGATCTTGGTCCGGTCGCTCCCTCCCCGCGGCCGGCCCGGCGGTGGACGCCGAAGCGGGTCGTGGCCACCCCGGCGGCTTACGACCACCCGCACGGCCGGCGGATCATGGCGCTGGTCGAGGCGGAGGGCATCGAGGTGGAGCGGCTGCCGGGCAACCGGCTGGCCGGCGTGCGCGGAGACAGCGACCGGGAGACGTACGCCCGGGCCAAGGCCACCATGGCGATCGTGGTGAGCCCGCCGTCGCGCCGCACGCTGCAGCCGATCGCGCCCAGCGCGGACTGGCGCTTCGACCTGGCCGAGGGCTGCCCGGCGCACTGCCAGTACTGCTACCTGGCCGGCTCGCTGTCCGGGCCGCCGGTCACCCGGGTGTACGCCGACCTCGACGATATCCTGGCCGGGCTGCGGGACTACGCGGGGCGGGGCACGGTCACCAGCCGCCGGGAGGCGCGGCGCGATGAGGGCACCACGTTCGAAGCGTCCTGCTACACCGATCCGCTGGCCCTGGAGCACCTGACCGGCAGCTGGCGGCGGGCCGTGGAGTACTTCGGCGGTTGGGAGGCTCCGGTGCAGCTGCGCTGGACCACCAAATTCGACGACGTGGCCGGCTTCATCGGGCTGCCGCACCACGGGCGCACCCGGGTTCGGGTCAGCGTCAACTGCCGCCCGGTGACCACCCGGGTCGAAGGCGGCACCAGCCGCCTGGAAGACCGGCTGGCCGCGCTGCGCCGCCTGGCCCGGGACGGCTACCCGGTCGGCGTCACGATCGCGCCGATCATCGCGGTCCCGGACTGGCGGACCCACTACGGCGAGCTGCTGGACAACATCGCCGGCGCGGTCGGCGGCGTGCCCGGTCTCGACCTGACCGCCGAGCTGATCACGCACCGGTTCACCCCGGGCAGCAAGGAAGTGCTGCTGGGCTGGTACCCGCAGACGAAGCTGGAGATGGACGAGGCCTCCCGCAGCCGCAAGCACGGCAAGTTCGGCGCGGTGAAGTACGTCTACCCCGCGGCCACGATGACCGAGCTGAAATCCTGGTTTTACCACGAGATCGCCGAGCGGCTGCCGGACTGCCGCGTCCTCTACTGGACGTGACCCGGTACTGTCGCGGCTTCCCCTGCGCTACTGGTCCACGGAGCTGAGCGGTCAGTCGCAGCGGTGGCAGGGCCAGCGCTCGGCTTTCAGCTGGGAGCAGTCGGCGCTCGAGCACGTCAGGGACCAGCTGCCGGACGCCGAGCCGTACCGGGCCTGGCAGACGTTCACCTTCAC
>DASWUW010000227.1:0-2769 GCA_036406335.1 Trebonia sp. | reverse complement strand
CTAGCGCGATGGCTGGCCGCCCGAGGGGCCCCGCGCCTGGTACTCGCGGGCCGGCGCGGACCGGGCACGCCCGGGACCGCCGCGGTGGCCGCCGCCCTGGCCGGCGCGGGCACCGCGGTCGCGGTCGCGGCCTGTGACCTGACCGACCGCGACCAGGCCGCCGGGCTGGTGGCCTGGGCCGCGACGGCCGGCCCGCCGCTGACCGCGGTCATCCACGCCGCCCTCAGCGTGACGCTGCAGCCGGTCGACGCCACCGGGCTGGACCAGCTGCAGCTGGCCATGGGCGCGAAGACCGGCGGGGCGGCGGTACTGGACGAGCTGACCGCGGGCGCGGGCCTCACCGCGTTCGTGCTGTTCTCCTCGATCGCCGCGACCTGGGGCGTCCGGGACCACGGCACCTACGCCGCCGCGAACGCCTACCTGGACGCGCTGGCGGAGGAACGGCGGGCCCGGGGCCTGCCGGCCACCTCGGTCGCCTGGGGCGTATGGGATTCCGGCCTGCGGTTCGACCCGGGCCAGGCGGCCCTGATGCCGCCGACCCTGGACGTGACGCGGCTGACCCGGCAGGGGATGCGGCTGTTCGAACCCGAGCGCGCCCTGGCCGCGCTCGGGCAGGTGCTCGACGCCGACGAGACGGTACCCGTCGTCGCGGACGTGGACTGGGAGCGGTTCTCGGCGGTGTACACCGCCGCCCGGCGCTGGCGGCTGCTCGACCAGATCGACGAGGCCGGCCCGGCCGCTGCGGCCGCCCCCGCGACCAGCGGGGAACTGGCCACCCGGCTGGCCGGCCTGGACCCGGCCGAACGCGAGCAGGAGGTCACCGGCCTGGTCTGCGCGCACGCCGCCGCCGTGCTCGGGTACAGCGCGGACGCGGACCTGGACCCGGGGCGGGCGTTCCGGGACATGGGCTTCGACTCGCTGACCGCGGTCGAGCTGCGCGACCGGGTCAACGCGGCGAGCGGGCTGGCCCTGCCTTCCACGGTGGTGTTCGACTACCCGTCCCCGGGCGCGCTGGCCCGGGAGATCATCGCCCGGCTGCCCGGCGGCGCCGCGGCGCCGCCGTCGCGGCCGGTGCCCGTTTTCGCCGCGGCGCCGGGCGAGCCCATCGCGATCGTGGGCATGGGCTGCCGTTTCCCCGGCGGGGTGACGAGCCCGGAGCAGCTGTGGGAGCTGCTGGCCAGCGGAACCGACGCGGTCGGCGGGTTCCCGGCCGACCGGGGCTGGAACCCGGCCGGCCTGTTCCACCCCGACCCCGACAACCCCGGCACCTCTTACTGCCGGGACGGCGGGTTCGTGACCGGGGCGGGGGACTTCGACCCGGCCTTCTTCGGGATCTCCCCGCGGGAGGCCCTGGCGATGGACCCGCAGCAGCGGCTGCTGCTCGCGGCGTCCTGGGAGGCGATCGAACGGGCGGGAATAGACCCCGCGTCGCTCCGGGGCACCGCGACCGGTGTGTTCGCCGGCGCGGCGGCGCCGGGCTACGCCGGCCCGGACGGCGGCGAGGGGCACCTGATCACCGGCAACGCCACCAGCGTGATCTCGGGCCGGGTGTCCTACGTGCTCGGCCTGGAGGGCCCGGCGGTGACGCTCGACACGGCCTGCTCGTCGGCGCTGGTGGCGCTGCACCTGGCCTGCCAGGCGCTGCGGTCGGGCGAGTGCTCGGCCGCGCTAGCCGGCGGGGTGGTGGTGATCGCCGACCCCGGCGGGTTCGTCGGGTTCTCCCGCCAGCGGGCACTGGCGGCCGACGGGCGCTGCAAGGCGTTCTCGGCCAGTGCGGACGGCATGGGACTAGCCGAGGGCACCGGCATGGTGCTGCTCGAACGGCTGTCGGACGCCCGCCGCAGCGGCCACCCGGTGCTGGCGGTCATCACCGGGTCGGCGGTCAACCAGGACGGGGCCTCCAACGGGCTGACGGCGCCGAACGGCCCGGCGCAGCAGCGGGTGATCCGCGCCGCGCTGGCCTCGGCCCGGCTGTCCGCCGATGACGTGGACGCGGTAGAAGCGCACGGCACCGGCACCCCGCTGGGCGACCCGATCGAGGCCCAGGCGCTGATCGCGACCTACGGGCAGCACCGGGACCGTCCGCTCTGGCTCGGCTCGGTGAAGTCGAACATCGGGCACACCCAGGCCGCGGCGGGCGCGGCCGGGCTGATCAAGATGGTGCTCGCCCTGCGGCACCAGGTGCTGCCGCGGACGCTGCACGCCGACGAGCCGTCGCCGCACGTGGACTGGGCGGCGGGGGACGTGCGGCTGCTCACCGAGCCGGTGCCGTGGCCAGTCAGAAGCGGTGGCGGGGAAGACGGCGGGGGAAGGCCGCGGCGGGCGGGGATCTCCTCGTTCGGGATCAGCGGCACCAACGCGCACCTCATCCTGGAGGAAGCCCCCGAGGCCGCCGCTCCGCCCGAGGCGGGGGACGGGGGTGACCGCCAGCCGGCGGCAGGCGGCCCGGTGTTCTCGGCCGCTGCGGGCGCCCCGGTGACGTGGCTGGTGTCGGGGCGCAGCCTGGCGGCCCTGCAGGGTCAGGCGGGGCGGCTGGGGTCGTGGGCGGCCGGGGCCGGCGCATGTGCCGGCCCGGTGGACGTGGCCTGGTCGCTGGCGGCGACCCGGTCGGTGTTCGAGTACCGGGCGGTGGTCAGCGGGCAGGACCGGGCCGAGCTGCTGGCAGGCCTCGAGGCGCTGGCCGCGGGCAGGTCCGGGACCGGGGCGGTGTCGGGGCGGGTGCGCCCCGGCGGCCCGGTGCGGGCGGGGTTCCTGTTCGCGGGTCAGGGG
>DASWUW010000226.1:0-7940 GCA_036406335.1 Trebonia sp. | reverse complement strand
CCCGCACGGCCGGCGGAACGATGCTCACCGCGCGGCGGCCGCGGACCCGGCCGAACTCGACCTTGCCCGGCACCAGCGCGAACAGGGTGTCGTCGTCGCCGCGGCCGACGCCGAGACCGGGGTGGAAGTGGGTACCGCGCTGCCGGACGATGATCTCGCCCGCGTTCACCGTCTGGCCGCCGAAGCGCTTGACGCCAAGCCGCTGCGCGTTGCTGTCCCGGCCGTTACGGCTGGACGACGCGCCCTTCTTGTGTGCCATCTCTGCTTGCCCTCTTGTCCTAGCGCCCTATTCGGCCTTCGCCGCTTCAGCCTTCTCGGTCTTGGCCCGTGAGGCCTTGGCCTTCTCCGGCTTCTCGATGCCGGTAATCCGGACCTGGGTGTACTGCTGCCTGTGACCCTGGCGGCGCTTGTAACCCGTCTTGTTCCGGTAGTGGATCATGCTGATCTTCGGACCCTTGGCGGTGCCGACAACCTCCGCCGTCACCGTGTAGCGGCTCAGCTCCGCCGCGTCGCTGATGACCGTCTCACCGTCCACTACGAGCAGCGCGGGGAGCGAGAAGCTCGACCCGGCCTCCTCGTTCGCAAGCTTGTCGACGGTGAGCACGTCATCAAGGGCGACCTTCTCTTGCCTGCCGCCGCAGCGCACAATCGCGTACACCCGAGAACTGCCTCTCCTTGAGAGCGTGCTCCCCGCGGTCAGGCCAACGCGGTCGTCAGCCAACTTATTAGTGCCGGGGGCTCGCCATGAATCTGACACACCATATTACGTGCAGGAGACGACCCCGGCGAATTGACAGCGATCTTAGGTCGTCCGCCCGGTTAGGTCGTCGAATCACGATCGTATCAGCTTCTGCGCACGCGATGGGCACAACCGCATCGCCTCGCTTACCCCGCGAGAGTCGCCTCTCACGCCGCAGGAATGGTCTCCGCCGCAGCGCGACGCATACGACCGGCAGGCTTGGCGAGCACCAGCGGAATGACCGACCCGACGACGGCCGCGGAACCCAGCGAGATAGCCTGCGCGCCGACCCGGCCGGCTAGCAACCCGGATATGAGGCAGGAGGCGGCGTCGACGAGCACGGCGGCGGGGGCGGCGAACGCCGCCCGGGCCGGTCACCGATTCGCGGAAGAGCCTCGTGGCGGTGAGCCCGCGGGGTAGCAGGCGAGACTGCTGAGATCTTCGCCTGCTGCCCCGCGGCCGCTACTCGGCGGGACCGTCGACCGACGGGAAAGGGCCGCCTTCCGGGCCGTCCGAACCGCTGGCAGTCTCCTGCTCAGCGGCCTTCTCGGGTTCGGCGGGGGCTGCCGCCAGGTCGGCGTCGGGTGACGCCGGCACGTCGGCCAGCGTGGCGGGCACATCGGCGGGCGAGGCTGGTCCCGCAGCGGGCGGGACCGTCGTCTCGGCCGGCGAAGCGGGTGCCTTGGCCGGCTGACCAGGTGCCTCGGCCGGCGAGGTGTCGGTCACCACCGCCACCCGGGCCACGGCGGAGCCGGTCCGGGTACGGGTACGGCGGACCGGGGGCGCGTCCGCGCCCGAGTCGTCCGGCACGGCCGGGGCGGGCTCGGCGACCGGAGCCGCCGAGGCGACCACCGGAACCACGGCGGGGGTGTCTTCTACCAGGACGGCGGTAGCGAAGGCGGTGCCGGCCGAGGTGCTGCGGCGGGTACGCCGGGCACCGCTGCCGCCTGCGGCCGAGCCGTTGCCGACGGACGCGCCGTCGGCGGACGGGCTGCCGACCGTGGGCAGGGTGCCGACCATGGGCAGGCTGCCCACGGTCGGCAGGACATCGGACAGTACGGTCTCGGCCGGGGCCGTATCCGTGCTCAGCACGACGGCGGTGGCGCCGTCCGGGGCAGCGGCGGCGTCTCTGGCGTTGCGGTCGTCCTCGCGGCGGTCGCTGCCGCGGCGGCCGTTGGCGGAGCCGCCCCGGCCGTTGCCGGACCCGTTCCCCTGGTTCCGGCCGTTGCCGTTGCCGTTGCCGTTGCCATTGCCGTTGCCGTTCCCGTTGCCCGGGCTGTGACCAGGGGCGGTCGGGACCGGGCGGGGAGCGTTGCCCGCCGCTGCGCGCTGAACCGACTCGGGCGTCGGGTCGAGTGAGACGATGACGCCGCGCCCGTTGCAGCACTCGCACTGCTGGGAGAACGCCTCGATCAGGCCGGCCCCGACCCGCTTACGGGTCATCTGGACCAGGCCGAGCGAGGTCACCTCGGCGACCTGGTGCTTGGTCCGGTCCCGGGCCAGGCACTCGAGCAGACGGCGGAGTACCAGGTCGCGGTTGGATTCCAGGACCATGTCGATGAAGTCGACGACGATGATGCCGCCGATGTCGCGCAGCCGCAGCTGGCGGACGATTTCCTCCGCGGCCTCGAGGTTGTTCCGGGTGACGGTTTCCTCGAGGTTGCCGCCCTGGCCGGTGAACCGGCCGGTGTTGACGTCGACGACCGTCATCGCCTCGGTCCGGTCGATAACCAGCGAGCCGCCGCTCGGCAGCCATACCTTGCGGTCGAGCGCCTTGGCCAGCTGCTCGTCGACGCGGTAGTCGGCGAAGACGTCTTCGGTGCCGTACTCGTTGTCCGGGGTATCCCAGCGGCTGACCCGGTCAGCTAGGTGGGGCGCGACGTACCGGACGTACTCGTCGATGATCTCCCAGCCCTCGTCGCCGGAGACGATCAGCTTGCTGAAGTCCTCGTTGAAGACGTCACGGACCACCCGGACGGTGAGATCGGGCTCGCCGTGGAGCAGGGCGGGAGCGGACGCGGTCTTCGCCTTCTTCTCGATGCTCTCCCACTGGGCGGCCAGCCGGGTGATGTCCCGTTCCAGCTCGACCTCGGCCGCGCCTTCGGCGGCGGTGCGCACGATCACG
Organism: Trebonia sp.; assembly: GCA_036406335.1. Taxonomy (GTDB): domain Bacteria; phylum Actinomycetota; class Actinomycetes; order Streptosporangiales; family Streptosporangiaceae; genus Trebonia. The sequence continues at coordinate 5,076 of DASWUW010000226.1, read as the reverse complement.
CCCGCGTGCTCCGGCGTGACCTTCTTGAGGATCTGCTTGAGCCGGGTCCGCTCGGTGTCCGGGAGCTTGCGGCTGATGCCGGTCATCGACGCGCCGGGCACGTAGACCAGGTAACGGCCGGGCAGGCTGACCTGGCTGGTGAGCCGGGCGCCCTTGTGGCCCACCGGGTCCTTGGTGACCTGGACGATCACCGACTGGCCGCCCTTGAGGGCCGACTCGATGCGCTTGGGCTGGCCCTCGAGGCCGCTGGCGTCGAAGTTGACCTCGCCGGCGTAAAGCACGGCGTTGCGGCCCTTGCCGATGTCGACGAACGCCGCCTCCATGGACGGCAGCACGTTCTGCACCTTCCCCAGGTACACGTTGCCGACGTACGAGGCGTGCGAGGTCCGGTTTACGTAGTGCTCCACCAGGACGTTGTCCTCGAGCACGGCGATCTGGGTACGGTCGCCCCGCTGGCGGACCACCATCGTCCGGTCCACGGACTCCCGGCGGGCCAGGAACTCCGACTCGGTCACCACCGGCGGACGGCGGCGGCCGGACTCGCGTCCTTCCCGCCTGCGCTGCTTCTTCGCTTCCAGGCGGGTAGAGCCCTTGATGGCGCGCACGTCGTCGGCGGGGTTGTGCGGCTCGCGGACGTGGACCACGGTGTCCGGCGGGTCGTCGGGGGACAGCACGTCGCCGTCGGCCGCGCCGCGGCGCCGCTTGCGGCGGCGGCGGCGGCCGGAGGCGCTCAGGTCTCCCCCGTCGTCGCCGTCGCCATCGCCGTCCGCGTCCCCGTCGCCGTCCGCGTTGTCTTCCGCGCCCTGGCCCTCGGGATCGTCGTCGGCCGTGGCGGCGTCGCCCCGGCTCCGGCCCCGGCTGTTGCGGCGGCGGCGACGGCGGCCGTTGGCCGACTCGTCGCTGTCGTCCGCTGACGCCGCGACGTCAGCGGCGCCGTCCGCTTCCGCGACCGCCCCGGCGGCGTCGGCGCTTTCCACGCTGAGCGGCTCGTCGTCCGGTGCGACGTCGCGCACGCGGGACCCGCGCCCGCGGCCGCGGGTCCGGCGGGTCGTCCGGCCGGAATCCGCGTCGGACTCAGCCTTGTCGCCGTCAGACTGGGCGCCGGCCGGCTCCCGGTCGACGGTGTCCTGGTCGGCCGGGTCTCGGTCGGCCTTGTCTCGGCCGGCAATGTCTCGGCCGGCCGTGTTCCGGCCGGCCGTGTCCCGGGCGGGGGCGTCCCAGTCGTCGGTGTCCCGGTCAACGGAGTACGCCGACGCGGCCGCCGGCGGGGGCGGCTGGAAGAGCACCTGCGGCGGCTGGAAGAACGCCACCGGCACCGCTGGCACCGCCGAGTGAGCCGACGCTCTAACGGCCGGCGGCTCGGCCGGCCCGTTGAACACCGTCGGTGCGGGAGCCGTCCCCGCGGCCTGGCCGCCGGCCTCGTTAGTGTCGGTCTCGTGGTTGTTGGGCTCGCTGTCGAGCATTCGGGCAATCTCCAGTCAGGCCTCCGGGCGCGGCCGCACGCAAGGTGTCGGCGCGCCGCACGGAAGCTCGTAGTGATCGTTCGCCTGAACCGCTGGCTCCGCCGCGCGGGAAAAGGTCACGCGCGAAGATGCGGAAACCGCGTCCAGGCCTGGATGAGTACTTCAGCTCCGGGGTGGTCATGGCTGGACCACTCCGGATTCGCCGAGTGATCCCTGCGCGAGCCGCGTCGTGAGCGGGTGTCCCGCAGGGAAAACATCGGAAACGTCGCGTAGCGCGTTGAGCACGTCGTCCGGCCGGACGGCCGGGGAAGTGTGTCGGACGACCATACGCAGCGCCGTGCCGGCATTCGCGTCGTGACCGACAGCGAGGCTGACAACGGCGGCGCGCGCGTCCATGCGCCGCAGGCCCTTCGAGGTCATCCGTTCCACCGGCGCCTCGGTCAGAGCGAGAAACTTGTGCACCACCGGCACTACGTTGTCCGGTGGCAGCCCGGGAAGGTCAATCTGCCACTCGGACACGGTGAGCCGACTTGCCGGCAGTCCCCCGGAGTCCTCAGCGACAGTGATCACGTCTATCCCATCAGGCAGCGCCGCGTTCAGCAGCTCCCGCACGGCCTGCGCCTCGGTCGTGCTGGTCAGCGTGAGGCTCAGGTACTCCGCCTCGCTCGCGACCCCGGTCGGGGCACCGCCTGCATAGGAAATCTTCGGATGCGGCGTGAACCCGACCGAGTGCGCGATCGGCAGGCCCGCCCGTCGCACGCCCCGCTCAAAGGCACGCGCTACATCCAAGTGACTGGCAAAACGCATCTTTCCCCGTTTAGCATACCGGACCAAAAGATGCTGGGTCGTGACCGGCTCGCCGACGTTCCCGCGCGGGGAACGAGGGGCTGCCCCGCGGGGGGCAGGCTGCTCGCCCATGGTCATCTCCCGTTAATCGCTAGCACGGGCAGCAGGCGCCTTCCGTCTAGCCGCTCACCTGTCGGGCCGGTCTGAATTTCCGTCCCCATCGCCGAGCAGACCCCGCACTCGTAGCACGGTGTCCACCGGCAGTCCTCTACCTCGCCGGCGCCGTCCGGTTCGATCGCCGACTGCCAGTCCTCCCAGAGCCAGTCCCGGTCCAGGCCAGAATCCAGATGGTCCCAAGGCAGTACCTCACCGTAGTCACGCTCGCGCGTAGTGTACCAAGCCAGGTCTACCGGCGATTCGGCCAGACCCTGGTCGCAGGCGGCCGCCCAGCGCTCGAACGAGAAGTACTCGCTCCACCCGTCGAACCGCTGGCCCGCCCGCCAGGCGGCCAGGATGACCTGCCCCACCCGTCGGTCACCGCGGGAAAGCAGCCCTTCCACCAGGGACGGGGTGCCCTCGTGATAGCGGTAGCCGACCGAGCGGCCGTAGGCTTTGTCGGCCCGCAGCGCCGCGCCGAGCAGCCGCAGCCGCTCATCGACCACCTCAGCCGGGCACTGGGCCGCCCACTGGAACGGCGTGTGCGGCTTGGGCACGAACCCGCCGATCGACACGGTACAGCGGATGTCCTTGCGGCCGGACGCCGCGCGGCCCGCGGCGATCACCTTCTTGGCCAGGTCGGCGATGGCGAGCACGTCCTCGTCGGCCTCGGTCGGCAGTCCGCACATGAAGTACAGCTTCACCTGCCGCCAGCCGGACGAGTAGGCCGTGGTCACGGTGCGGATGAGGTCTTCTTCGGTGACCATCTTGTTGATCACCTTGCGCATCCGGTCGGAACCGCCCTCCGGGGCGAACGTCAGCCCGGAGCGCTTGCCGTTGCGCGTCAGCTCATCGGCGAGGGTGATGTTGAACGCGTCGACCCGGGTGGACGGGAGCGAGAGCCCGACGTTGGCCCCCTCGTAGCAGTCGGCCAGGTCGATCGCGATCTCGTTGATCTCGCTGTGGTCGGCGGACGACAGCGAGAGGAGGCCGACCTCGGAGAAGCCGGTCGACTTGAGGCCCGCCTTGACCATGTTGCCCACCGTGGTGATGGACCGTTCGCGGACCGGGCGGGTGATCATGCCGGCCTGGCAGAACCGGCAGCCCCGGGTGCAGCCGCGGAAGATCTCCACGCTGTAGCGCTCGTGCACGGTCTCGGCTACCGGGACCACCGGGGCCTTGGGGTACGGCCAGGCGTCCAGGTCGAGCAGGGTGTGCTTGCTCACCGACGCCGGAACGCCGGCCCGGTTGGGCGCGACCTTCGCGATGCGCCCGTCGGCGAGATAGGACACGTCGTAGAACCGGGGCACGTAGACGCCGCCGGTGGCGGCGAGCGCTAGCAGCAGGCCGTCCCGGCCGCCAGGGCAGCCGCCGGCCTTCCACTCGCGGACGAGACGGGTCACCGCGAGCACGGCCTCCTCGCCGTCGCCGAGGATGACCGCGTCGAGGAAGTCGGCGACCGGCTCGGGATTGAACGCCGCGTGGCCGCCCGCGAGCACCACCGGGTGGGTGATCCCGCGGTCGGCCGCGGCCAGCGGCAGGCCGGCCAGGTCGAGCGCGGTAAGCAGGTTGGTGTAGCCCAGCTCGGTGGAGAAGGACACGCCGAGCAGGTCGAAGGCGCCGACCGGGCGGTGCGCGTCCACGGTGAACTGCGGGATGTCATGCTCCCGCATCAGCTGTTCCATATCGGGCCAGACGCTGTAGGTGCGCTCGGCGAGCACGCCCGGCTGCTCGTTCAGCACCTCGTAGAGGATGCCGACGCCCTGATTGGGCTGGCCGACCTCGTAGGCGTCCGGGTAGAGCAGCGCCCAGCGGACGTCAGCCTCGTCCCACTTCTTAACGGTGGAGTTCACCTCACCGCCGACATACTGCACCGGTTTGCGGACCAAAGGCAGCAGTGGTTCCAGCTGAGGGAATACGGACTCGACAGGCATAGCCACCAGAGTACCGGCGGCCGGCAACCGGGTGCCGCGCATCGCCTTTAGCATGGGCTGCGCGCCGCGTGGGCGGCGGGAACCGACCGAGGCGGGGACTGCTTGAGCCTGTACTGCACGGACAACTACCGGACGGAAGAGCAGCTGGCGGAGATGCGGCGGCTGGAGGCGGCGGGGACCTGCCTGTTCTGCCCCCAGTCGCTGCGCGAGCACGCTCGTCAGGAGGTGATCCTGGAGACGCCGCACTGGGCGGTAACGCCTAACGCGTTCCCCTACGCGGGGACGCGGCTGCACCTGCTGGTCGTCCCCCGCCAGCACGTGCAGGACATGCTGGACCTGGACGACGCCGCCCTGGCCGACTTCTGGGCAGCGCTGCGGCACGTGCGGGAGCGGTTCGGCCTGGGGCACTACGGGCTCGGGGTACGCAACGGGAACTGCAGCTTTACCGGGGCCACCATTGCCCACGTGCACGCGCACGTCGTGGTGGGCGACCCGTCCCTCGACCCCGAGGTGCCGGTCCGGATGCGGTTCAGCTCCCGTCCGCCGCGGTGACCGCCCCGGGATCCACCCAGATCAGCTCGACGCCGGCCGCGCGCAGGACGTTGTCGCCCTCCAGGACCGAGTAGGGACCGGTGAAGTAGCAGCGGCGGAAGCCGGCCCCGGCGACCAGGCGGGCGCAGGCCGGGCAGGGGAACGTCGTGACGTACAGGTCGGCGCCGTCCAGCGGGATGCCGGCC
>DASWUW010000225.1:0-4247 GCA_036406335.1 Trebonia sp. | reverse complement strand
TGATGCTGAACCGGCTGGAGGCGGGCGGGCTGCCGCTCGAGCTGACTCAGGTCTCGCTGCCCGATCTCGCGGCGGACGCGGTCCGGAGCGCGGCACCGACGGCGGCCAAATCCGGCGTCACCGTCCACCTGGACACGGAGGCAGGACCGGCGGTGCCCGCCGATCCCCGGCGGCTCACCCAGGTACTGGACAACCTGATCGGCAACGCGGTCAAGTTCTCCCACGTCGGCGGTCTGGTGCGCGTCCGGCTGCGCTACGCCCGCAACGGCTGGCGGATCGACGTGTCCGATACCGGGATCGGCATACCGGCCGACGAGGCGGCCCGGCTGTTCGGCCCGTTCGTCCGCGGCTCCAACGCGCGGATCGCCGGCTTGCCGGGGACCGGCCTCGGGCTGGCCATCGTCAAGTCACTGGTGGAAATGCACGGCGGCCGGGTGCAGGTGGAGACCGTACTCGACCAGGGGACCACCTTCAGCGTGTTCCTGCCCGCCCGCGCGGCCGCGGCCGCCTCGTGAGCGACCGGGTACTCGTCATCGAGGATGACGCCGACATCGCGTTCGGGGTCAGGACCGTGCTCGGCCGGAGCGGGTTCGAGGTAACCACCGCCGCCGAGGGCCGGGAAGGCCTGCGGGTCTTCCACACCCAGCGGCCGGCCCTGGTCGTGCTCGACGTCGGCCTGCCTCAGATGGACGGGTGGACCGTTCTCGAGCGGATCCGCGAGCTGAGCGGGGTTCCGGTGCTCATGCTGACCGCCCACGGCCAGGAGTCGGACAAGGTGCGCGGCCTGCGCGCCGGAGCCGACGACTACCTCACCAAGCCGTTCGGCAATGCCGAGTTCATCGCCCGGGTGCAGGCACTGCTGCGGCGCGCGGCCGGCGCGGACCCGTCTAGCGCGGAGATCTTTGACGACGGCGTGGTCCGGATGGACCTGGTCGCGCACACGGTGACCGCGGACGGCCAGCCGATCGAGCTCACCGCGACGGAATTCCGCCTGCTGTCGGTGCTCGTCCGGCACCGGGGCCAGGTCCTGAGCCCGGTCAAGCTGCTCGAGCTGGTGTGGAGCGACCCGTACGGCGTGGGGCCCGACCGGGTCAAGTACAGCGTGATGCGGCTGCGCCGCAAGCTGGGCGCCGACTCGGGCGCGCACTCGCCGATCGAGGCCGTCCGCGGCTTCGGCTACCGCTACCGGGCAGGCGCCTGACCGGGTTAACGCGCAACCTTTCCGCACCACTGCGGCAACCGGAAGCCGATCGCGGGCCCGGCATACTGGCCCGTTATGCAGTCATCCGCTCATCCCGTCAGCTCGGCTAGCGGCCGCGGCGGGCAGCGGGCGCCCGGTACCCGCGGACGGGTCCTTCTGGTCGAGGACGATCCCGAGGCGGCCCTGTTCGCCGTGTACGCCCTGAAGAACCGGGGACGGTTCGAAGTCGTCCACACGCCCGACCCGGCCGTCGCGCTCGCGCTCGCCGCCACCGAACCGTGGGATCTGGCGCTTACCGACCTCGACTTGCCGCTGATGTCGGGCGCCGAGCTGATCGCCGCCTTGCGCCGGATCGCGCCGCACCTCCCGGTCATCCTGGTCACCGGCGACGCCCAGGATGCCTTTGCCGCCGCCGGGCGCTGCCGCCCAGACGACGTCCTGGTCAAGCCGGTCTCCGCCGAGCGCCTGCTCGCCGCCGCCATCGCCCTGGCCGGCCGCCGCGACCCCAGCGGCCAAGCCCCCAACCCCAACGACCCCAACCCTCCCGGTCGGCAGCGCCTCTAGGCCTCGCCGGGCGTGACTCGATCACTTCCCATCAGTTCGGACCACTTCCGGTGGTCAAATGGCAGGTTTGTCCCGTCCGAATTGATGGGAAGTCAAAAAATCAGTCCGAACTGATGGGAAGTGGTACGGCAGAGAGGCTGAGTTCGGGCACGTCGCAGTCCGCTGCGGGTGAACGCTGATTCCGCTTCTGGTGACTAATCTTTACAGTGGTCCTATGAGCGAGAGTGCCAGGATCTTCCCGCTGACCCGCCAGCTGCCGGAACCGCTGTGGCGGGAGGTGCTCGGAAGCCGTCTGCGGTCGCTGCGGGCCGACCGCGACGAAACCCTGGTGCAGACCGCCGACCGGGCCGGGATCTCGCCCCAGTACCTGTCGGAGATCGAGCGCGGCCGCAAGGAAGCGTCCAGCGAGATGATCGCGGCCCTGGCCGGCGCGCTCGGTGTCACCGTGGCCGGCCTGATGGCGGACACGGCGGAGGATCTCCGCCGCTCCGCCACCACGGTTCTGGCCGTCACTTCGATCACCGCGGGGACCGGGCCCGTCGCCGCCTTGCGCCCGGCCCGCCGCCCCGCGGGTCCCGTCGCCCTCGCGGCCTGATACTCCCGCCTGCGGGCCCCCGCGGAGGGCCCCTGTGAAGGCCCCCGGAAGGGGCCCCGGGAGAGACCCCCGCGGAGCGCTACCGCCCGGTCAGGATCTGGTCGATCAGGCCGTAGTCGAGGGCGGCCTGGGCGGTGAGGATGCGGTCCCGGTCGGTGTCGGCCCGCAGGGTCGCGGCCGGCTGGCCGGTGTGCTCGGAAAGCACCGACTCCAGCTGCGCGCGCAGCCGGACCAGCTCGTCGGCTTGCAGGATGAGGTCGGGGATGGTGCCCTGGCCGCTCACCGCGGGCTGGTGCAGGATGACCCGGCCGTGCGGCAGCATCGCCCGCCGCCCGGCGGCGCCCGCGGCCAGCAGCACCGCGCCCGCCGCTACGGCCTGCCCGACGCAGGTCGTCGCCACCGGGGCCTTGATGTAGCGCATGGTGTCGTAGATGGCGAGCATGGAGGGGATGTCGCCGCCCTCGCAGTTAATGTAGAGGTTGATCTCCTGGTCGGGGCTCTGCCCCTCGAGGAAGATGAGCTGCGCGGTCAGCGTGTTGGCCACGCCCGGGTCGATGACGGTGCCGAGGACGATGATCCGCTCGGTCAGCAGGTGCGAGTAGACGTCCATAATCCGCTCGCCGCGCGGGTGGTCGGCGATGACGTTGGGGATGGTGTAGCTGCTCACAGCGCGCCTCCGGTACCGGTAGGCCGCAGCCCGAACGGCCGTTTCCGGACTGGCAGCAGCTGGGCGAAGGTCTCCGCGATCGCGTCGACGAACCCGTAGTCCCTGGCCTCGGGGGCGGTGTACCAGTGGTCGTGCCGGGAGTCCTCGAAGATCCGCTCGATCGGCTGGCCGGTGTCTTCGGCGATCAGCCCGAGCACCGTGTCCCGGGTCTGCCGCAGGTCGGCGGCCTGGAGTTCCACCTCGGCGGCGGAGCCGCCGATCCCGGCCGACCCCTGGTGCATGAGGATGCGGGAGTGCGGCAGCGCGTACCGCTTGCCCCTGCTCCCGGCGGACAGCAGGAACTGGCCCGCGCTGCAGGCCAGGCCGAGCGCGAGCGTCGCCACGTCGCACGGGACGAGCCGCATGACGTCGCGGATGGCGAGCATCGAGGGCACGGAGCCGCCGGGCGAGTTGATCCAGAGCGACACGTCGGCTTCCGGGTCCTCGTCCGCCAGCGTGAGCAGCTGCGTGGCCAGCACGGTGCCGTTTTCGTCGTCGAGGGCCCCGTCGAGCACGAGTACGCGTCGCTGCAGCAGGGAAAGCCGGAACTGTTCGGTAAAAATCGGACTTCTTGATTCCTGAGCCATGTCCCCACCCTGCGCGGTCACCGGCCCGAACGGGTCCCGGCGCTGCCGTCGGCAGATCCGCCGCAGGCAGATCCGGCCCGAGCCGCCCGGCCGGGAACCGTCCGCCGGCTCAGCCGCCGACCGCCTGTTCGAGGCGCAGGCCGGCTGCGAGCAGCTTCTCCTCGCTGTAGCGGGGGCCGATGAGCTGGATACTCGCGGGGAACGGCCCGGCGTTCCGCCCGCGCACCGGGACGGGCAGGGCCAGTGAGGGGACGCCGGCCGCGTTCACCGGCGACGTGAGCACGCGCAGCTTGAACAGCCGGTGCGCCTCGTCTAGCAGCGGCGGGAACCCGAGCAGGGTCGGGGTGGCGAGCAGGTCCACCCGCGTCCACAGGGCGTCCAGGGTCTCGCGCCACCGCGCGATCACCCGCCGGGCCGCGGCGGTGATCCGCGGGTCGGCGTCGACCGCCAGCACGCCGACGGTCCGCGGCGCCGAGGGGGCCGGAGTGAATCCCGGCTCGAGGAGCGTCAGGCCGGCGATGACGCCCGCGACGTCGCGGGCCATCGGGCCCACGGTGTCCAGGTCGCGGGCGAGCGGCCGGACCCCGTCCAGCG
>DASWUW010000224.1:0-3564 GCA_036406335.1 Trebonia sp. | reverse complement strand
TCGTGCAGGCCCCGGCCATGATGCCCTGGGGCAATCTGTCAGTTCTGGTCCGCGACCCGGATGGGTCACTGATCAACCTTTACACCCCGGTGACGCCGCAGGCGCTGCAGCTGCAGGAGCAGCGGCAGCCGCAGATGTCGCCGCCGAACTAAGCAGGCCGGGCGCTGGAAGCCAGAAGTGCTCGAAGGCGCCCAGGGTCGGTTCAACGGGGGTCACGAAATGCCGGTCAGCGACCTAGGCGGGAGTAGCTTCCTCGAAGATCAGCACTGTCTGAGTCGACCGGACCTCGGGGATGTCCTGGAGCCGGGTCAGCACCACGTCGCGCAGGTCCACCGCGTCGCGGGCGCGGACCCGGAGCAAGATGTCGTGCTCGCCGGAGACGAGCGCGACGTGATCGATCCCGGGCATGCCGAGCAGCTGGCCGCGCACTGACTTCCACGATCGCTGGGCGATGTCGAGGTAGACGTAGGCCGACAGCGCGTAGCCGTAGCGCACGGGATCGACGAGCGCGGCGTAACCGGTGATCACGCCCTCGCGCTCCAGGCGGGCCACCCGCGCGTACGCGCTCGCCCGCGAGATGTGGATCAGGTCGGCAAGCGCGCGCATGGACATCCGGCCGTCGGCGCGCAGCGCTTCGACGATCAGCCGGTCGGTGTCATCCATCGCGGCCATATGTCCAGGCAGGCCGTCCGCGGGAAGATCACTGGAAGTCATATGACCAAAATATCGCGCGTATGAAATCACTATGTCTTGGTTTCCCCTTTGAGGCTAGAAATTTGGCTACTACAAGGGTCACTCTTTGGAAATGAGCTTGTTGAAGGGAGCGCTGTGACGACCCTGACCCGCCCTAGCGAAACAACGGCCGGCGGCAGTCTCCTGCCGAGCGCGGCACCGTTGCAGCTGATCGGCCAGGACGGCCAGGCCGGCGGCAACCCGGGCAGCCTGAGCTTCCCCGGTCCCGGAATCCTGCGCGAACTGCACCGCCGTATGGTGCTCGGCCGCCGCTTCGACAGCCAGGCCACCGCACTGACCAAGCAGGGCAGGCTCGCGGTCTACCCCTCCTCGCGCGGCCAGGACGCATGCCAGGTCGGGGCGGTGGTCGCGCTGCGGGACGAGGACTGGCTGTTCCCTACCTATCGCGACTCGGTCGCCCTCATCACCCGCGGAGTGCCCGCCGAGGAGACCCTGGCCCTGCTGCGCGGCAGCTGGCACTGCGGCTACGACCCCTACGAGCACCGGGTCGCGCCGCAGTGCACCCCCCTCGCCACCCACTCCCTGCACGCCGTCGGCCTCGCGTACGCCGCCCGGCTCAAGCAGCAGGACGAGGTGGCGCTGGTACTCCTCGGCGACGGTGCGACCAGCGAGGGCGACACCCACGAGGCGCTTAACTTCGCCGCTGTCTGGAAGGCACCCGTGGTATTCCTGGTGCAGAACAACGGCTATGCCATCAGCGTGCCGCTGGCTAAGCAGAGCGCGGCACCGACGCTCGCCGCGAAGGGGATCGGCTACGGCGTCCCGGCACTGCTCATCGACGGCAACGACGCCGCCGCCGTCTACGCCGCGGTACGGGCCGGCATCGAACGGGCCGCCGCAGGCGGCGGCCCGACCCTGATCGAGGCGATCACCTACCGGATCGAGGCGCACACCAATGCCGACGATGCCACCCGCTACCGGGCTGGCGAGGAGGTCAGCGCCTGGCTCGGACGCGACCCGATCACCCGGCTGGAGACCTACCTCCGGGCCGGCCGCCTGCTGGACGACGAGGCCGCCGGGCGGCTCGCGGCCGAGGCCGAGCTGCTCGCGCAGGACGTCAGGCAGCGCCTGAACGCCGACGTCCACGCCGACCCGGCCGAGCTGTTCGAGCACGTATACGCCGAGCCGCCCCCCGCCCTCGAGCGGCAGCGCGCGAGCCTGCTCGCGGAACTGCAGGAACTGGCGGAAGCAGAGGAGCCCGCGCCATGACCGGCCCGCCGCCGGTAAGCATGGCCGCGGCGCTCAACCAGGCCCTCGCCGACAGCCTGGCGGCCGACGAGCGCGTCGTCGTCTTCGGTGAGGACGTCGGCACGCTCGGCGGGGTTTTCCGGGTCACCGACGGGCTCGCGGCCCGCTTCGGCGAGAACCGCGTCTTCGACACGCCGCTGGCCGAGTCGGCCATCGTCGGGACCGCCATCGGCATGGCGATGAACGGACTGGTCCCGGTCGTCGAGATGCAGTTCGATGCCTTCGCCTACCCGGCCTTCGAGCAGATCACCAGCCACCTCGCCAAGATGCGCAACCGGACGCGCGGCAAGATCGCGCTCCCGGTGGTCATCCGGATCCCGTTCGGCGGCGGCATCGGCGGCGTCGAGCACCACTGCGATTCATCCGAGGCGTACTACGTGCATACTCCGGGCCTGCGGGTGATCGCGCCGGGCACCCCCGCCGATGCCTACCGCCTGCTGCGCCAGGCCGTCACCTGCCCCGACCCGGTCATCTTGCTTGAGCCGAAGCGGCGCTACTGGTCCAAGGAAGCCACCGCGCTGACCGCAGAAGGGCCCGCGATCGACCGTGCCGTCGTGCGGCGGCCGGGCCGGGACGTCACCCTCATCGCCTACGGCGGGATGGTCGCCACCGCCCTGGAAGCCGCCGCGGCCGCCACCGAGGAAGGCTGGGACGCCGAGGTCATCGACCTCCGCTCGCTGTCGCCCTTCGACGACGAGACCGTGACCGAGTCGGTGCGCCGCACCGGCCGCGCCGTTGTCGTGCACGAGGCGGCGGGCTTCGCCGGATACGGCGCCGAGGTCGCCGCCCGCCTCACCGAGCAGTGCTTCCACTACCTGGAGGCACCGATCCGGCGGGTTGGCGGCCTCGACGTCCCCTATCCGCCGCCGCACCTCGAGCGGTTCCACCTGCCCAGCGTGGACCGCATCCTCGACGCGGTCGCGAGCCTGCAGTGGGAGCGGCGCAGTGCCTGACTTCCTGCTCCCCGACCTCGGTGAGGGCCTCAGCGAGGCCGAGGTCATCGCCTGGCGCGTCCAGGCCGGCGACCGGGTCGCGGTCGACCAGGTGATCGCCGAGGTGGAGACGGCCAAGGCCGTCGTCGAGGTCCCCGTCCCCTACGCGGGCATCGTCGCCGCCCTGCACGCCGCGCCGGGCACTACCGTCTCCGTCGGGCAGCCGCTGATCACGGTCACGGCCGACGACCCGGCGGCGGGACTGCGCGAGCCGGGCGTCGTCGTCCCCGATCGGGCGGCCGGCGGACAGGCGGCCGCCGGCCAGGCGGCCAGCACCGAGGAGAGCAGCGGCAGCGTCCTGATCGGCTACGGCACCGGCCCGGCGCTGGGAACCGGGCCGGCCCGCAGCCGGCGCGGCCGGCGCCGCACGGACGGCCCGCCCGCACCAGTGGTCGCGGAACCCGGCCGGCCGGGCCGGGTTGCGGTGATCTCTCCGCTGGTCCGCAAGGAGGCCAGGGACGCGGGCCTCGACCTGGCCGGCCTTGCCGGCACCGGGCCGGGCGGCGTGGTGAGCCGCGGGGACGTCCGCCAGGCGATCGCCGGGCGGACGCGGCAGCCGCCGCCGGTGGCC
>DASWUW010000223.1:0-6876 GCA_036406335.1 Trebonia sp. | reverse complement strand
CCGCGTCCACTGCTGCATCAGCTGCACCAGGTAGCGCCGGTGCGCCTGGATGACCTCGTGCGGGTCGGTACCCGGTATCCGCAGGGCGATCAGCACCTTCATCACCAGCTCGTCCCGGGGCGGCGAGCTCAGGTCGGGCGGCGTGCGCAGCCACGCGGCCAGCTCCCGTTCGCCCGCGGAGGTGATCCGGTAGGCCTTCTGCGGGCCGTCCTCGGCGCTGTCGTCCGACTCGACCAGGCTGTCGCGCTCCAGCCGCTGCAGCGTCGTGTAGACCTGGCCCACGTTCAGCGGCCAGACCTCGCCGGTGCGTTCCTCGAACTCTTCCCGGAGCCGCAGCCCGTACTTGGGTCCCTCGCTCAGCAGCGCGAGCATCGCGTGCCGGACGCTCATTCGCCGTTCCCGCCGGTTATCATAGTCAGTACTATACTGAGTATACAGCGGGTCGGCAACAACGCCGGATACCTAATCGGCGGCGAACTTTGTGGCCGGGGAGCAGGCCGCCGCGCATCTCTACGAGCATGTAGTATTTCTACATTACTGTAGATGATCAACGCGAGCTCGTGATACGAGGAGAGGAACTGTCTGTGCAGCACTTCATCACCCAGTACGGCTACCTGGCGGTGTTCCTGCTGATGCTGGCCGAGTCGGCCTGCATCCCGGTCCCCTCCGAGGTCATCATGCTGCTCGGCGGCGCGCTGGCCGCGGGCGCGGTGCCGGGGGCGCATCCGGCGCTGGCCGGGATCATCGTCGCCGGCGTCCTGGGCAACGTCGCGGGCAGCTATGTCGCCTGGGCGGTCGGCCGGTACGCCGGCCTGGCGGCCGTGCGCCGCTGGGGGCGCCGGATCGGGGTCCGCGAGCGCGAAATCGACCGCGCCACCGCCTGGTTCGAGCGCCACGGGCCGGCCGCGGTACTGGTCGGCCGTCTCGTGCCCGTGGTCCGTACCTTCATCTCGCTTCCGGCCGGGTTCGCCGCCATGCCGGCGGTCAAGTTCGGCCTGTACACCACCCTTGGCTGCATCCCCTGGACGGCGGCCCTCGGCATCGCGGGCTATGCGCTCGGATCCAGATGGCAGAGCGTGGCCAACGCCTTCCACGGTCCCACCTACGCGATCGCGGGCATCATCGCCGTCGCCCTGGTGGCCGCCGTCATCCTGCACCTTCGCCGGAGGCGGGGCAGTGACGCCGACGGGCCGGGCGCGGACGGCCCCGGCGGCGCCCCGGGCGCCCCCAGGTCGGGGGAGCCCGGCGTTTCGTCCGAGCCCCGGTTCAGCTGACCCGCCCGGCTGGCGGGAACGTAGTCGCCGAAATCTCCCCTGCGTCTTGACCTTGACGCTGCGTCAACCCCGCATGCTGGCGGTCATGAGCATGCTGACAGCAACCAGGCCGGCCCAGGGGCCGGCGATCCAGGTGCAGGGCCTGGAAAAGTCTTACCAGGAGCTCCGCGTGCTGCGCGGCGTAGACTTCGAGGTGCCCCGGGGGAGGATCTTCGCCTTGCTCGGCTCGAACGGAGCGGGCAAGACCACGGTCGTAAAGATCCTCTCCACCCTGCTCAAGGCCGACGCCGGGCTGGCCCGGGTAAACGGCTACGATGTCGCGGCGCAGGCGGCCGACGTGCGGGAGTCCATCAGTCTCACCGGGCAGTTCGCGGCGGTCGACGAGATCCTCAGCGGGCGGGAGAACCTCATCCTGGTCGCCCGGCTGAGGCACCTGAAGAACCCGGGCGGGAAAGCGGATGAACTGCTGGGGCGCTTCTCGCTGACGGAGGCGGGCAGCCGGAGGGTAGCCACGTACTCCGGTGGCATGCGCCGCCGGCTGGACATCGCGATGAGCCTTATCGGGAACCCGCCGGTCATCTTTCTCGACGAGCCGACGGCCGGGCTGGACCCGGAAGGGCGCATCGAGGTGTGGCAGGCCGTCCGGGAGCTCGCCGCGGGCGGCACGACCGTGCTGCTCACGACTCAGTACCTGGACGAGGCCGAGCAGCTGGCGGACCGGATCGCGATCCTGCATCAGGGCCGGATCATCGTCAACGGCACCCTGGCCGAGCTCAAGCAGCTGCTGCCGCCGGCCAAGGTCGAGTACGTCGAGAAGCAGCCCTCCCTCGAAGACGTCTTCTTCGCCGTCACCGGCGACCCGGCCGGGAAGTGAGGAACGGCCATGGCCACGCATCTCGTCGGTGACACGGCGGTCCTCACCGGGCGGTCCCTGCGTCACGTCACCCGCAGCCCCGACACCATCATCACGACCGCGATCATGCCGGTCTCCTTCCTGCTCTTGTTCGTCTACGTGTTCGGCGGCGCGATCAAGCACGGACCGGGCTCGTACGTGACCTACCTGCTGCCCGGCATTCTGCTGATCACGATCGCGTCGGGTATCTCCTACACCGCGTTCCGGCTCTTCACCGACTTGCAGAGCGGGATTCTGGAGCGGTTCCAGTCCATGCCGATCGCCCGCCCGGGCGTGCTGTGGGCGCACGTGCTGACCTCGCTGGTCGCCAACGCGATCTCGCTCGTGGTCGTCATCGGCGTCGCGCTCCTCATGGGTTTCCGCTCGGGCGCCGGAGTGCTGGCCTGGCTGGCGGTGGCCGGTCTTCTCCTCCTCTTCACCCTGGCGCTGACCTGGATCGCCGTCATCCCCGGCCTGACCGCGAAGAGCGTGGACGGCGTGAGCGCGTTCTCCTACCCGCTTATCTTCCTGCCGTTCATCAGCTCGGCCTTCGTGCCCACGGCCACGATGCCGGGCCCGGTCCGCGCTTTCGCCGACTACCAGCCGGCCACCTCGATCGTGAACGCCATCCGGGACCTGGTCACCCAGCAGCCGGCCGGCCCCGATACCGGGACCGCCTGCGCCTGGTGCGCCGGCATCCTCGTCGCGGCCTACTTGTCCGCCACCTTTCTCTACCGCCGCCGGATCTCCTGAGTGAGAGCCGGCCGATTCAGGCGAGTTGAGGGCAGGATCAGATCATGCTGACGATCGGCCAACTGGCGGCGTACGCCGGAGTGACGGTGCGGACGGTGCGGCACTACCACCAGATCGGGCTGCTGCCCGAGCCGGAGCGGGACGCTTCCGGCTACCGGCGGTACGGCGCGACGGCGGTCGTGTCCCTCATCAAGATCCGCACCCTCGCCAGCGCCGGGGTGCCGCTGTCCCGCATCGGCCAGATGCTGGAGGCCAGCCCGGCCGCCTTCGCCGAAACGGTCGAGCAGATCGACCGGCAACTGCGGGCCGAGATCGACCGCCTCGAGACCAGCCGCAAGCAGGTCACGCAGCTCGCGGCCGGCGACAGCCTGGTCCTGCCGCCCGAGGTGACCTGCTACCTCGGGCGACTGCGGGCGATCGGGGTATCAGAGCGGATGATGGCGGGCGAGCGCGATGCCTGGATCCTGGTCGCGGCGCGCTGGCCCGACCGCGTTAGCGGGTGGATGCCGGGAAAGCTCGCAGAACTCGACGACCCGCGGGTCGTCCGGCTCTACCTGCTGCTGTCCGAGCTGGACGGCGACGCCGACGACAATGACCCGCGGCTGGTGGAGGTGGCCGACACCATGGCCGGGATGTTCGAGGAGGCCTACGCCGCCTACGGGCCCATGCCCGGTAACGCACAGGACGACCTGCCGTTCGACCTGCTCGACGCGCACGCGGTCGAGTCCGACCCGCGGGCGCGGCGGATGATGGAGCTGATGCGCGAGCGGGGCTGGAACGGCTGGACCCGGCTGGAGCGGCTCCCGGAGCCGCCCGGCTAGCCGGCCGCGTGCGCGTCGGCGAACGACCAGACCACGTCGACCAGGACGCCGGGCGTCTCGATCTGCGGCAGGTGACCCGCGTGCTCGAGCAGCCGGAACTCGGCACCGGGGATCGCGGCGGCGAAGGCGCGGCCGAAGTCGGGGTCGCCGATCCGGTCGGCCTCGCCCCACGCGACCAGGGCCGGCGTGCGCACCGCGCCCAGTCGCGGCGCGAGGGTCGGGTCGGCCATGCCGTTACCGCCGTAGACGGCCAGGGTGGCGCGGTTGCCGGCCATTGCCGCCTGTGCCGCGGGCGGCAGCGCGGCCGGGTCGATGCCGAATCTGGCCGGATCGTAGTAGCTGCGCTGCGCGACCTCAGCCGGGGTCAGGCTGAAGAAGTCGGGCACGGGATGGTCCGGCACCTCGATGCCGACCGCGTCGACCAGGATGTAGCTGCTGACCCGGCTGGAGCCGAGGACGGCCATTTCCGCGGCGATCCAGCCGCCGATGGAGTTCCCGATGACGGTCACGTCGCCCAGGCCGAGCGCTTCCAGCAGCTCGGTGTAGACGACGGCCAGGCCGCGCGGCGAATTCAGGGCGTCCGGCCGCGGAGTGCCGTTGAAGCCGGGGTGCACGGGCGTGATCACCCGCGCGTGCTCGGCCTCGGCGAGCCGGTCGGCCCACGGGGTGACGGTGGCCGGGCCGCCGCCGCCGTGCAGCAGCAGGAACGGGTGTCCGGTGCCGCGGTCGGTGACGGTGACCTCGACGTCGCCGATGCCGTCGATGGTCAGCGGGCGGGTGGTGCTGGTTGCGGTGCTCATGTCAGTAACCTTATATCAGCTTCTTGATATAAGCAAGCTTAGTTAGAGGCCCCGCTGTTCGTCGCCTTGGTCAGCAGGGTGTGCAGGGTGGCCAGCTCGGCCTCGCTGAGCTGGCCGAGGGTATCGCCGAGGACGCTGTCGGCCAGGGCGGAGCCGTCCTGCCGCAGCTGCTCGCCGGCCGGGGTGAGCCGGTGCCGCACCGCCCGGCCGGGGCCGGTCACCCGTTCGAGCAGCCCGCGGTCGATCATCCGGGCCGCCATCGTCCCCATCGACTGGTCGGTCTGGAAGGTCAGCCCGGCCAGCTGGTGCAGTGACGCGTCCGGGTTGGCGTGCAGGTGGCGCAGCACGTCCCACTGCGGCAGGGACAGGCCGATCGCGCTCAGCCGGGTGTTCGCCTCGCGGTGGTGGCGCCACTGCAGCCGCTTCACCGCCAGCCCGGCGTCCTGCAACGTGACCGTCTGCGTCATGACCGGCTCCCGACAAGTAAGGATGCTTATATAAGCGACTGTACATGCTGCCCGTCTGGGGTCACCCGCGTGGCGCCTGCCTCTAGCGAAAGTTAACCGTCGTTCACTAGGCTGCGAGCAGACCGTCCTGAGGAGGCTGACGATGCCGTCATCTATCGAGCTCCACCGCAACCTCATCCAGCGGGTCAACGTCGGGGACAGCCTGACCAGGACCGCGGCCCGCTACCCGGAGGCGCTCGCCCTCGCCGACGGCACCCGCCGGCTGACCTACCGGGAGTTCAACCGCCTGGTCAACCGTTTCGCCCACGGCCTCGCCCGCCGCGGGTACGGCCGGGGCGACGCGCTCGCCCTCGCCTCCGGCAACAGCATCGAGTTCCTGGTCACCTACTACGCCTGCGCCAAGCTCGGCGTGGTGTGCGTCCCGGTCAACCTCGGCTGGCGGGCCGACGAGGTCGGGTACGTCCTCGGGCACAGCCGCGCCCGGGGCATCGTCATCGAGCGCCAGCTGCTCCCGGCGCTGGCCGAGACGGTCGCCGCGCAGCCGGGGGTCGCCGATGTCATCGTGGCCCCGGGGACGACGGGAGACAGCACCGCGCGTCCGGCTGCGGTCGCCGGCGTGCCCTTCGGGGACCTCGCCGACGGCGGCGACGACTCCGAGCCGGAGTGCTTCGTCGACGACCGGGACCCGCTCAGCTACCTCTACACCAGCGGGACCACCTCGTTCCCCAAGGGGGTCGTCGGCAGCCACACCGCCATCTACCTGGAATCGCTGTCGATGGCGGTGGAGGCCCGGTTCAACGAGACCGACCGGTTCGTGGCGATGATGCCGATGTTCCACACCGCGCAGCTCAACTGCCACTGCACCGCCGCCGTCGCGGTCGGCGCCGCCCTGTTCATCGAGCGCGGCTTTGACGCCGGGCGGCTGCTGGGGCTGATCGAGGCCGAGCGGATCACCCAGATTTTCGGGCTGCCGATGATGTACCGGCAGCTGCTGGACCATCCCGACCTCGACCGGCGGGACCTGTCCAGCCTGCGGCGGGCCCTCTACGCGATGGCGACCATGCCCGAGGCGCAGCTGCGCCGCTGCCTGGAAAAATTCGGCTGCGAGTTCTACCTGCTGTTCGGCCAGACGGAGATGAGCCCCACCGCCACCCTGTTCCGCCCGGAGCACCAGCTCAGTCATGCCGGAGCGGTCGGGACGCCGGTGGTCAACGTGCAGGCCGCGATCATGGACGAGAAGGGAGTCCTGCTGCCCCAGGGCGCCGAGGGCGAGATCGTCTACCGGGGCCCGCACACCCTGACCGGCTACCTCGACAACGCCGACGCCACCGACGCGGCCTTCGCCCACGGCTGGTTCCACTCCGGTGACATCGGCCGCTTCGACGCCGACGGGATCTTGTGGTTCACCGACCGCCGCAAGGACGTTATCAAGACCGGCGGCGAGAACGTCGCCTCGATCGAGGTCGAGAAGGCGCTCTACGCCGCCGACCCGGGCATCGCCGAGGCAGTCGTCGTCGGGCTGCCGCACGAACGCTGGACCGAGGCTGTCACCGCGATCGTCGTCCCCGCGCCCGGCACCGAAGTCGACGAACGCGACCTGCTCAGCCGCGTCCGCGCCCACCTGGACCCGTACAAGGTGCCCAAGGCGGTCATCGCGGTGCCGGAGCTGCCCAAGACATCCACCGGCAAGATCCAGAAGAACGTCCTCCGCGACCGGTACGCCGGGCACTACGCCCAGCCAGCCGCCAAATTACTATATTATTTCGACTGCTGCCTCTAATGGGCGAATGTCGGTGGTGGCCGGCAGAGTAGACACCATGAATAGAGGAGGGCAGCATGAGTGCTGTGACGATAGGCGAGGCGTGGCCC
>DASWUW010000222.1:0-4473 GCA_036406335.1 Trebonia sp. | reverse complement strand
GGTTGGCGGCGGCTCCATGCAGATCGTCAACCAGACCGTGCCGCGCGCCCTGAAGAACCTGGGCTACCAGCCCGAGCAGGTGGAGGCGATCACCGAGTACATCGCCGAGCACGGTCACGTGGTCAACGCCCCCGGCCTGCGCCCCGAGCACTACGAGGTGTTCGACTGCGCCATGGGCGAGCGCGCCATCAGCCCGATGGGCCATGTGCGGATGATGGCCGCGGTCCAGCCGTTCCTGAGCGGGGCCATCAGCAAGACCGTCAACATGCCGGAGAGCGCCACCGTCGACGACGTCGAGAAGATCTACTTCGAGGGCTGGAAGCTCGGCCTGAAGGCGTTGGCCATCTACCGGGACAACTGCAAGGTCGGCCAGCCGCTCTCGGTGTCGAAGCGGACTCCGGAGAAGGCCGCCGAGGTCCAGGCCGCCCCCGCCGAGGTCCGCCCGGTCCGCACCCGGCTGCCCAAGCGCCGCTCGGCGACGGTGACCCGTTTCTCGGTCGGTGGTGCCGAGGGCTACATGACCGCCTCGACCTACCCCGACGACGGCGTGGGGGAGGTCTTCCTCAAGCTCGGCAAGCAGGGATCGACCCTGGCCGGCGTGATGGACGCGTTCTCGATGGCGATCTCGGTCGGCCTGCAGTACGGCATCCCGCTGGAGTCCTACGTCGCCAAGTTCACCAACATGCGGTTCGACCCGGCCGGCATGACCGACGACCCGGACATCCGCATCGCGACCTCGATGATGGACTACATCTTCCGCCGCCTCGCCCTAGACCACCTGTCCTACGACCAGCGGGCTGAGCTCGGCATCCTGTCCGCCACCGAGCGGGCCGCCCAGCTCGCGGGCCAGGACCCGGCCTCGCTCGCGGTCGAGGTCGACCCGGTCGAGCTGGCCCAGTCGGCGGCGGTAGAGAACAACATCGCTTCAGAACGAGCGGTGGCTCCTCTCCCGGCCGCCCCGCCTCCCGCACCGGCGCCGGCCCCGGCCGTGGTGCCCCCGCGGCCGGCCGCCTCCGCCCCGCACTCCACCGCCGAGCTCATCGAGTTCCAGCAGGGCCGGACCGCGGACGCCCCGCTGTGCCTCACCTGCGGGACCAAGATGCGCCCGGCGGGCAGCTGCTACGTCTGCGAGGGCTGCGGTTCCACCAGCGGCTGCAGCTGACAAGGACGGCAATGCAGCGGCGTTAGTTTCGACACTCGCTTGGGTGCCGGAGAACCGAAAACCCGATCGCGTGGGCGACCGGGTCTCGGTGCGGCTGGGACGATGCCCAGACGCCGAGCGGTAAGAACGGTACGAAGGGTAAGAAGTAGGTGGGAGTGCCCGGGGCCCACGATCCGGGCACTTCGCCGATGGTGGCAGAACGCCATCTGACTACTCGCCGGCGGCCGGTGCTCCTTCCTGAGGAACCTAGTAGCTAGAGTGAGCGGGATAGGGCGCATCATGGTAGGCGTGGGTCTCCTTCGCTGGTGGACCGGGCTGAGCGCGCGGCGCAGGATCCTCTTCGGAGGACTTGCCCTGGTCGTTGCCGTGTCTGGCGTCGCCGTCGGGCTACGGGTATCGCGCGGCGAGGCAGAACCGGTGGCCGGCCGGGCGGGGACCGTGCTGCTCGTCCCGGGGTACGGCGGGTCGGCCACGTCGCTGAACCAGCTGGCCGTGCGGATTCGGGAGACCGGCCGGACCGCGACCGTAGTGCAACTGGCTGGCGATGGCACGGGTGACCTGAGGATGCAGGCTCAGGTGCTGAACGGGTACGTGAGCCGGGCGGTCGGCTCGGGGTCCGGGCCAGTCACTGTGATCGGCTACTCGGCGGGCGGAGTGGTGGCCTGGCTCTGGGACGTCAGCTACGACGGCACCGCGCGGGCCGGCCGGATCATCACCCTCGGGTCCCCGCTGCACGGTGCGCGCGTCGCGGCCGTGGGTGCCGCTTACGACCCGGCCGAGTGCCCGGTCGCCTGCCAGCAGCTCACACCGGGCAGCGCCCTGCTCACCCAGTTGCAGCAGTCCACCCAGTCGCGACCGCCTTGGCTGTCGCTGTGGAGCACCGGTGACCAGACGGTCCAGCCGCCAGACTCGGCTCGGCTGCCCGGTGCGGTGAACGTGCCGCTCCAGGCTGTCTGCCCGGGCGTGGATGTCCAGCACGGCCAGCTGCCCACCGACCCGCTCGTCGTCGGGCTCGTCCTGCGCACGCTGGCCAGCAGCCGTGTCACCGACCCGGCGCCCGGGGACTGCGCGGCCGTGCAGGCTCTCGGCCGGTGACGTCAGGTGGTTATGTCCCTCGTGGCGAAGTTCGCCCAGGCGGCCGTGAGGAACACGGCCACGTATACCAGCTGGATGCCGAACCCGCGCTCGATATCAGGCCAGAAGATGGGCTGACGGAAGAAGTCGATCCACGCCAGCCAGTAGCGGGTCGGCAGGTACGGCTGCACCACGCTCGCGGCGTTCAGGGTCACCAGGATCTCGCTGCCGATGAGCGCCGCCAGTGATCCCAGCGCGGCGCCAAGTGCTGAGTTGGTGAGCGTGGACAGGAAGAGCGCGATCGCGGCCACGCCAAGCATGGAGACGGTGACAAACGCCATGGCGCCGAGGACGCGCTCGGCCAGCTGGAGGGTGGTCAGCGGCGTGCCCGACAGCGACGTGAGGCCCGAACCGGCCTGCAGTCCGGCCGTGGGCGCGCCGCCGGCCCCGGGCACGATCGAGCCGGAGAGGCCGCCGGACGAGGTACCGACGGCTGCCGCGCGGGACGGCCCGAGAAACAGCACCCCGGTCGCATACGAGGTGACCGTGACCGCGATGACCGCGACGGTCGTGAACGTGATAACCGCGACCAGCTTGGCGACAAGAAGCCTGGTTCGGCTCACCGGACGGGCCAGGAGGTAGCGCAGCGTGCCGGCTGACGCCTCGCCCGCGATCGAGTCGCCGGCCACTACCGCGACGGCGACCGGCAGGAACACCGGCAGCACGATGGCCAGCGCCGCCGCCGGGTACAGCTGTCCGTCGTCGAGCACGGCGGAAAGGAACGCGCTGCCCTGCCCGGGCGGCGGCGCCAGGTTCGTAACCGCGATGAAGATGGCCACGACCAGCGGCAGCGCGCAGATGAGCCCGATCGACATCCAGGTCCGCATCCGCCGGGACAGCTTGAGCAATTCGACCGCGATCACGAAGCTTCCTCGTCGGTACTGGAGAGGGGGGCGGTCGCGGTCGCCGGCGCGGACTTGCCGAACTGGTCGGAGCCGGCCCCGGTCACGCCCAGCACGATGTCCTCCAGGCGGCGCCGCTGCTGCACCAGCGACCGGACCGGCACGCCGGCCCCCACCAGGCGTGCGTTCAGCGCCGCCGGATCGGCGGACAGGACCAGCAGGTCCTCCCCGTCCCGGTGTTCAACGAGGCCGTCCAGAGCCGCCACCGCACGTTCGGGATCGTCGGTGGAGATCAGTACACGGCCGGTCGGCCCCTCCAGGGCTGCGAGCTGATCCTGCAGGACCAGGGCGCCGGAGTCGAGCACCCCGATCCTGGTGCAGAGCGCGGAAACCTCAGGCAGCAGGTGGCTGGACAAGAAAATAGTCACCCCGGAGGCGTTCAGGCCGATCAGCAGGTCACGCATGTCACGAATACCACGCGGGTCCAGGCCGTTGGTCGGCTCGTCGAGTATGAGCAGCCGCGGGCGGCGCACCAGCGCGGAGGCCAGGCCGAGCCGTTGCCGCATGCCCAGTGAGTAGGCGCGGACCGGCCGCCGGTCAATGGCGGCCAGACCGACCTGCTCGAGGGCATCGTCCACCCGGCGGCGGCGGGTCCGCCGGTCCCCGTGCGGTCCCGCCGCGTCGAGCAGCAGCAGGTTGGCGCGCCCGGACAGGTGCTGGTAGGCCGCGGGTTCCTCGATCAGCGCGCCGACGTCCGGCAGGACGCGGCTCACGTGCTTAGGGATACGGTGCCCGAGCACGGAGATCTCGCCGCTCGTCGCGTACACCAGGCCGAGCAGCATGCGGACGAGGGTGGACTTGCCGCTGCCGTTCGGGCCTAGCAGGCCGTAACGGTCGCCCTCGCGAACGTCGAGGCTGACCTCACGGACGGCCTCGATGCTGCCAAAGCGCTTGGTCAGGTTCTGTGTCGTGATCATCGTTCCCGGTCCGGCTTGGCGAACAGCGTCGCGGCGGCTTGCTCAAGCGAGGCGCGGCTAACCAGCCCGACCAGCAAGAAGGTGGGGTGCGTGGTGTGCGAGCGAACGAGCACGAGGTTGAGCAGCGGGGCACTGGCGACCGCCTCGACGCCATCGTCAGGGAGGGTCACTTTGGCCGCGCCCGCGCTCAGCGCGTCGTTGACCAGCCCGTCACCGCTACTGCCGGGGCGGAAGGTGAGCACCGCGAACGCCGTCAGGCCGACGCCGTACACGCCGACTTGGGAGACGGGTGACCGTTGCCGGCGGAACCCGGCGAGGCAGGGCGGAAGCCTTGGGTTGTCCAGGTTCTTCAGTACCC
>DASWUW010000221.1:0-1570 GCA_036406335.1 Trebonia sp. | reverse complement strand
CCCTTGAGGCGAGTCGATGCTGGGAAGCATCACCCCGCTAGGTGAGCGGGGACACCGACGACGCTGGTCCGCGACCGTGACGTGCTACCTGCTCGGCTCGCTGCTCGGCGGGCTCACCATCGGCGGTCTGCTCGGCTTGGGCGGTGCCGGCCTGGCCGCTGCCGGGCTCCGGCCCTCCGCTGTCGCCGTGCTGGTGGTCGTCGGCGGGCTGTCGCTGCTGGGCATCGCCCTGGACCTGCGCCTCGGCGGGATCCAGCTGCCGACCGTGCGTCGGCAGGTCGACGAGGACTGGCTCACGCGCTACCGGGGCTGGGTCGTCGGCGTCGGGTTCGGCTTCCAACTCGGTGCCGGGGTGGTGACGATCGTGACGACCGCTTCGGTCTACGTGGCGCTGGCCACCGCACTGCTGGCTGGATCCTTCAGCGGTGGACTCGCCCTCGGAGCCGGCTTCGGCCTCCTCCGGGCGCTGCCGCAGCTGGCCACCCGGCGCGTTCGCAGCCCGTCCGATCTCCGGGCCCAGCACCGACGGCTGGCCCGCTGGGCGCCACGGGCAGACCTGTCCGCGGTCGGCGGTCAGCTCATCGTCGCCGCCGTCGCCCTGGGCACGGTCGTACTGACGATCCGAGGAGGAGTTGCCGCATGATGCGTGCCTACGGCTTGGCCCTCATACCGCCGCCCGGGTGGGACGTCCGCATCACCCGCCGTCCGAACGGACCGCACGGCGACCGGGCTCGACCGGTGCTGCACGCCAGTACCCGTCCGCTGCCCGAGGACCGCGGCGACTACGGCGGCGGGGCGGTGGAACTGCTCGGCGCCAACGATGTCTTCGTGTCCCTGGTGGAGTTCGGAGCGGAGTCCGTCGGAACCGCGCTGTTCGCGCGCCAGGGGCTCCCCCGCCCGCTGCCGGTCGGCTCGTTCTCGCCGACCCGGCTGGAGCGGACGTTGCCGAACCAGAGCGGCCTGCAGATCTTCTTCTCCGACAACCAGCGGGCGTTCTGCCTCTACGTGGTGCTGGGCAACCACAGCCGTCGGGCACAGCTGGTCCCGCGAGCCGACCAGCTGGCAGATTCCCTCGCCATCTCGTCCGAGTCCGCCGACACCGCAGGAGTTCCCCGATGAGCAGTGCAGTTCCTGGCCGCAGCACCGCCCTGGTCGAGCGCAGCGCGGCCCTGCTCGCCCGATCCAGCACGCGACGCGGCTTCCTGGCCCGGGTGGCCGTGCTCGGCTCGGCGCTCGCCGTGGCGCCGGGCACCTTCCTGCTGAAGCCCGGCACCGCCTACGCGGCGGTCTGCGGCAGCGGCTCGGACTGCGCGTCCGGGTGGACCGCCTTCTGCTGCACCACGAACGGTGTCAACGCCTGCCCGACCGGGTCGCTGGTCGGTGGTTGGTGGAAGGCGGACAACAACGGCTTCTGCGGCGGCGGGGCGCGCTACTACATCGACTGCCAGGCGGCGTGCAGCCGCTGTTCGAGCGGCTGCGCCGACCACTTCTGCGACGCGGGCTGCCTGACCTGTTCGGCGCACTGCGCCACCGGAAGCTGCGACAACCGCCGGGTCTGCTGGAACAACTT
>DASWUW010000220.1:0-2352 GCA_036406335.1 Trebonia sp. | reverse complement strand
CACCGGCCTGCCCGCGGCCCTGGCCTCGGGGGAACTCGCGGACTGGCCGCTGGCCGCCGCGACGCTGGCCGGCGGGCTGGCCAAACTGGACAGCGCCCTCGTCTCGCTCCGCTCGGCTCTCGGTTCTCCCGAAGAGCGGATTCCCGTCACCCCCGTACCGCCGGGCCGGTTACCGCGGCGACCCCCTAGGTAAGATCCTGCGAGCCAGGTCAGGCAAGGTCGAGCCGGACGGGCAGGGAGGGGTTGCCCGTAGCGTGCCGGGCGTGGGCGAGTGCCTCGGCCTCGATGCGCCCGTGCAGGGCGTGCAAGTCAGCCGCGGCGGCGGTCACGACGGTGAGAACTACCTCAGGGTCACGGCCGTCGCCGATGACGCGACCGCTGGCCGAGTCGACGCCCCGGTAGGCGCTGACCTCGCTGGTGAGGGCTTCAATAAGAGCCTGGGGCCGCAGTGCGGTAGCACCGCCCTCGGTGCTGCCGTCGCTGATGACGATGTCGCCGGCCCGGTCGGTGGAGGCGAGCAAGGCCAGCAGCCAGCGCAGGCAGATGAGGCCGATCAGCAGGCAGCCGACCGCAATCGCGGGCCAGAGCCAGCCGCCGTGGTGGGTGAAGTAGACGCTGACGCGGTTGACGAGCAGGGTATCGCGGGAATGCGACGAGCCGAACACGCCGGTGGAGGCGGCCATCGCGGTTCCCCCCGCGGCGACGAGGACCAGCCCCAGCAGGATCAGCATGACGCGGTTGGTACGGTCGGCGTGCATTAGCGGCTCCGGGGGACGACGCGCACGCTCAGGCGCGGGGCATGGCGGATGCCCAGGCTGTCGAGGCGTTCGCTGAGCGCTTGAGTCAGGGGATCGGCAAGGGCACTGGCCGCAGCCTGGCCGCGAGCACCAGAAGCGGCGGTGACGCGCGCGCGTCGGCGGCGGACCTTGACGGCGGCGCTGTTGATCCCGTCGACTCGGGTCGCTTCTGCCCGCAGCATCCGGGCCAGGCCGCGCCGGGTCACGGCGGCGTCGGTGGCCTTGCTGGCGGACTCCAGCGGCAGCCGCGTGACGCGGCTGGGCTTAAGCTCCAGGGCGAGGAGCACCAGCCCGATCACTATCAGGACCGCGGCCCAGAACCGGACCACGAAGTCGGCCCAGTGAGTCTTGGCGGCCCAGGCTGACCAGGTCGTCCAGTGGATCAGCAGCGGGCTGTGATGTACGGCGAAACCGATGACCTCGGCGATGACGACCACGGTGACAGCAAGCAGGGCCGCGGCCAGGATGAAGGCCAGCGGCCGGTTGGCCACGCGCATGTGCGTTCCTTTCCTAGCTGACGCGAGATGGCGGGTTGATGTTAGCGACCAGGTCGGTGACGACGATGTCGACCTCGTCGACCTCCAGGCCGGCAAGTTCCCGGACGCGGTCCCGGACGTGGCGGCGCAGCTGGGCGGTGACCTCGGCAACCGAGGCGGTCCAGCGGACGGCGATCTCCAGGTTCACGTAGGCCTTGGACCCGTCCACCTGCACCGTGGTCTTGGGCAGCGCATCAAGGTCAGTGCCGCGCACACCCAGGTGACCCGCGCCCGGGACGGTACGGCCGAGGACCCGGGCAGCCGCGGCCCCGGCGTCCGGGTTCTCGGCCGCGGCCTGGGCGGCGATCTTGGTGACCACTCTGTCGGCGATAGTGATCCGGCCTAGCTCGTTGCGGCCGGCCAGCGGGGCGGGCCGGGTTTCGGCGACGGCGGTCACGGGTTGCGCCGGCTGCGGGCCAGCCAGCCCTGTGCGTCGATACTGCCGTCGAGGACCTTGGCGGCGCCGTAGCCGATCGCGGCGAACAGCGCCACCACCAGCATGTCGCCGAAGTTGCCGAACACCACGGTCACGCCGAGGACCAGCCCGACAATGGTGGCAAGGGCGGTGCGGTTCATCATTTAACTCCAAGTTGCGGAACAGAAGCCTGGGGGCCCCCGGCCGCCGCGGCGGCCGGGGGATCGTCAATGTCGGCGATCGTCACGTCGACCGGGCGCTGCCCGGCCAGCGGGGCCACCTGCACGGTAATCTGCGCGGCCAGGCTGGTAGCCGGGACTCCCCACCGGGAGCGGACCTGCACCCGGATCCGGCCGCCCCCGACGGTCACGCCCGGGACCGTGCGCCCGGGCAGGTAGGAGACAACCTCGCCGAACGAGCCGCCGTCCAGGGCTGACACTCCGGGGCACGCCCGGACCGCGGCGGCCACCGCGTTCACGTCGACGCCGTCGACCAGAGCGTCCCCGGGCGTGCCTCCCTGGGGAGACGTCACGACACCCGCGACGGCTGCGGGTCCTGGTCGGTCTCGGCGGGCAGGAAGACGTCGTCGACGGCGATGTTGACC
>DASWUW010000219.1:0-4851 GCA_036406335.1 Trebonia sp. | reverse complement strand
GCGGGCCGGCGGGGGCTTTGGTCAGGGGGCTAGGGCGCGCAGGCGGGGCAGCACTTCCTTGCCGATGAGCTCGATCGCGGCCATCGGGTCGGGCGACATCACCTGGATGGAAACGATATCCGCGCCGACGTCGGTGACTAGCGGGTGGTAAGCGTCGACGAGGCCGTCCGCGTCCGGCACCACCGTGTAGCTGGACAGCACGTCGTCGGGGTCCATTTCGTCGGCCTTGGCGCGCAGCTCGGCCGGGTCGGTCGCCTCCAGGCGGCCGGGGGCGCGCAGCCCGCGCATGGACATCAGCGACTCCCAGGCTTCCTCCGGGCTCCCGGCCAGCACGGTCCACCGGGTGGCGAGGACCAGGTGCTCCTTGCCCGCCTTGGTCGCGGCCTCCCGGTAGGGGCCGATGACCTTGGCCACCGTGTCCGCCGGGTTCTTCACGCTGGTGATCAGGCCGTCGGCGTAAGTGCCGGCGAAGGTGGCCGACTTGGGGCCGCCCGCGGCCATCAGGATCGGGACGGTGCTCTTGGGCGGGGAGTACAGCTTGGCCGTCTCGGTCGTGTAGTACTCGCCGTGGAACGTCACCTTCTCGCTGGCGAGCAGGCGGTGCATGATCTCCAGTGCTTCCTGCATCCGGGCCTGGCGCTCGGCGTAGCCGGGGAAGTCGAAGCCCAGCGGGCGCTCGTTGAGCGCCTCGCCGGTGCCGACGCCGAGCATCAGGCGGCCGTCCGACAGCCGGTCGACGGTCGCGGCCATCTGCGCCACCAGCGCCGGGTGGTAGTGAAAGAGCGGAGCGGTGACCGCGGTGCCGAGCTGCACGCTGCTGGTCCGCTCGGCCACGGCGCCCAGCCAGGCCCAGACGAAGCCGGCCGCGGACGTGTCATCGACCCAGGGGTGAAAGTGGTCGCTGCCGAGCACGGCGTCAAACCCGGCCTCCTCGGCCGCCACCGCCTGCTTGACCAGGTCTTCGGGCTGGTAGGACTCGTGGCTGCAGAGCCAGGCGAACTTCATTACGCCTCCATCGTTGATCGCGTCACCCTCGATCCTCCCACCCCGCGGTGTGCGCACCGTGACGGGGGCGGTCGCCGTCCGGGTCCCGGCCCTGGCGCTGGCGCCGGCCCTGGCGCTGGCAAGTTAGCTTGATGTCAACTATCTTTGGATCGAGATAGTTTGGAGGCGGCGATGATTACCGGGTTCGATCACGTCCAGCTGGCGATGCCGCGCGGCCGCGAGGACGCGGGACGGTCCTTCTACGCGGGCCTGCTGGGGATGACCGAGCTGCGCAAGCCGCCGGTTCTCGCGGCCCGGGGCGGATGCTGGTTCGCCTCCGGTACCGCCGTGCTGCATCTCGGCGTGGAGGAGCCGTTCGCGCCGGCCCGCAAGGCGCATCCGGCGCTGCTGACCGGTGACCTGGACGGGCTGGAAGCGGCGCTGAGCGCCGCGGGCTGGGTCTGCGTGCGGGCGGACGGAGAGATCCCCGGTGTCCGCCGGTTCCACACTCACGACCCGTTCGGCAACCGGGTGGAGTTCCAGCAGACGTAAGCGGGCCCGGCCGGCGGGTGCGACCGGCGACCGCCAGGACGGCCCGGCCGCACGCGGGGGGATTACCTAGTTCAGCCGGACCGGGGGTGCATATCCGGGGCATTGCGTCCATGCTACGTAGGTGGATGCAGACCAGGTGGCTACGCTCCGTGCACTGATGGACGGCTCCCGCTGGCTGGAGCAGGCGCGCGCGCTGGGCCGCGCGCTGCGGGCGACCCCCCGGTCGGCGGGCGGGCTGCTCGTGGTCGGCACGCCCGCCTTCGAGCCGTGGCACATGACGGCGCACCTGGACGACGAGTCGCGGCTGTCCGGCGTCGCCGGGCTCGCGCCCACGCTGGTGCGCTGGTCTCCCCCGCCGGGCGCGCCGCCGCACCTGTCCGTCGGGCTGGCCCGCCTGGAGGCGGCCCGGCGGGGGGAGACACTGTTCGTGGTGGCGCGGGACGCTGCCCCGGTGCCGCTGCTGGAACGGGTCAGCGACGCCCGCAAGACCGGGGCCACCATCCTCGCCCTGAACAGCACCGACCCGGAACTCGACGCCCTCGCCCACGAGGCACTGGCCGTTCCCGGGACGCTTTCCTTCGACGCCGGGCAGCACCTGGTCTCCGCGGCCGCGGGTGAGCGGAACACCGCCTCCCGCGGCCGCGGGCTGCGCTCCCGGCTGGCCCGGCTGCTGGACAACGTCGCCGGGCCCAGCGCCTAGGGCGGGCCTAAGAGCGGCCGAGAGGCGCGGGTTGCCGGCCGACGTCAGTAGGTCAGGCGGGAACCCTAGACGGGGACCCCGCCCAGCGTGCGGCGCCACTTCGCCTCGAGGAAGGACAGGACCCCGAAAGCGATCAGCCCCAGGGCGATGATCAGCAGGAGCCACGGGCCGAAATCGGTCTGCGCGAACGAGCGGAGCACCCCGTCAATACCCTCGGCCCGGGACGCCTTGTAGGTGACGGCGGCGTCAAAGGCGGCGACTCCGATGGCGGCCACGACCACGCCGCGCGCGACGTAGCCGGCCTGTCCCAGCCTGACCACCAGGTTCTGGGTCGAGCGGCTCATCCACCCCATCCGCAGGTACTCGGTGAACCGGGCCGACAGGCCCCTGATGGCCATGACCACCCCGACGATGACCAGCGCGACGCCGACCAGGGCGACGATGATCGGCCCGCCGTCCTGGGTCAGCACCGTACGGGTGAAGTCGCGCGCGGTGGCGTCGCTGCCCGCGGGCCGCCGGCCGTGCACCACGAACATCAGCGTGCTGTAGAACAAGGCCGCATAGGCGAGCCCGAAAAGGAACGCCATGACCCGGTGGCCCTCGGTCTCGTTGAGCCGTTTTACCGCGGCCTGGACAAACCGCCATACGGCCAGCCCGAGGAATCCGATGACAAGAACCCACAAAAGCAGGAAACCGAAAGGCCTGGTGGCGATCGCCTCAAGCGCGCCGGCGGTGTCCGGTGAATGCCGGGCGACGCCAAGCGCCAGCATGACGGCGATCGCGCCGATGACGAAGTAGACGATGCCGCGGACCACAAGACCCAGGCGGGTAAGGAGATTCAGGGCACCGGACCCGGCCGGCTTCGCGGCGCCGCGGCGGCGCCTCGTGGGATAGCGACGCCTTTTAGGCGAGCCAAGAATAGTTGACATCGGTCCACCTCCGCATTGTTTATGCTACGGCGGTGCAACTGCCCCCGGCCGAAACCGTCAAACGCCGGAATAGGACACGAAACGGCATTTACTGTAACCGCGGGCAGGGCGAGTTTAGAGAGTGAGGGGCCGGGTCGCGGTCATGACACTCCTGATTCACCGCGCCGTGAAACGGCGGCGATGCTCTTGTCCAGGACGCCGGAGTCCGCCCAGCTGCCGTGGAACCCGAAGGGCACCCGCACGGGGAGCCTGACCCGGGCGAGCGGCGTGGCGTCCCAGGCCCCGGCGTGGTGCACCAGGAGCTCCGACAGCCCGGTGCCGGGGTTCCACCACAGGGACAGCAGGTACCCGTCGTTTTCCTCGGTCGCCCCGCGGCGCGGCACGAAGACCGGTTCGCTGGGGCTGGTAAGGCCGTCGGGTCCCTCCAGCACGGTGGTCTGCCCGGTGACATGGTCGTGGCGGGCCAGCCCGTCCGTCATGGTGACCGGGCTAAGGTCGCGGGTAGTGGCGAAGTAGCCCCAGCGGTTCTCCCGGCCGAGCCAGTCGTCGTTGATCTTGGGGAACTCCCCGGCCACACCGCTCAGCAGCTGGCCGGCCGCCTTCCCCGTGCCCGGGTTCAGCTCGAAGCGCCAGGCCATAGCGGGCGGGAACCAGGTGTGCGAGCTAACCGGATTGTCCGGGTCGTCGGCCGGGTTGCCTAGCCGGCTGATGATATGCGCATCGACGACGATGCCCCGCGGGGTCTCGAAGGCGTTGAAAAAGTGCGTGGGCGCCACCATCAGTCCGGTGTCGTACCCGGTGACCTCCTTGGTACGCAGGTCCAGGACCACGAAGCGGGCGCCGCCGGGCACCGCCGCCTCGTCCCAGAGCACGCCCGCCCGGCCGCGCATGATCAGGTCGAGCCGGAACTGGGTGGGTGAGATCAGGAAGATCGCGTAGTGCCCGCTCACGACGTAGTCGTGGACCATGGCCGGGCAGGCCATGTCGATGGTGTGGCTGTCCACGACCCGGCCGGTCTTCACGTCCGCCCGGTACCAGGTCAGCTGAGGTCCGACGGCGGCGAAGAAGAGCATGTCGCCCGAGGCGGGATCGATCTTGTAGTGCGCCGTGCAGAGGATGTCGATGCCGCCGTGAAAGTCGTACGGCCCCAGGGTTTCCAGCGACCCCGGGTGCATGGCGGTCGGCAGGCCGCCCTCGTAGTAGACCAGCAGGTGGTCGTCGAAGATGCCGACGTTGGTGTTGGCCACGTTCTTGGCCGGCGGGCCGCCTGCCGGGACCGGATGAGGGTGGCCGGAGCCGTTGACGAAGCCGGAGTAGACGGCCTTGCCCTGCTCGACCTCGAATTTCATGGAGTCGGTCTCGACCCACTTCATGGCGAACCGGGCGCGTCCCTGCCGGATGTAGACGCCAGCGACGGCTCCGTCCCCCTCCCACCAGTGGTAGCGGCGGACGTCAAGGGGCTCGAAGCGCGGGTTCGAGCTGATGCGGAACAGCGCGCCGGCGAGATCCTCGGGAAGCTGGCCGGAAACGACTTCCAGGTCGAACTCGCCGGACTCGCAGTGCCAGGGAGCGAACGGCCCGTTGAGGAACTTGTTGCCGGCGTCCCAGCCCGCGGGCGGGGTGACCGTCCGGCCGGCCTGGCTTCGGATGAGGGCGGTCGGCGGACCGGCCGGCAGGTCACGCATG
>DASWUW010000218.1:0-1597 GCA_036406335.1 Trebonia sp. | reverse complement strand
CACGTTGACCGCCAGCATGAGGGTGGCCAGGCCCTCGAACTTGCGGTGGCGGGCGAACTCGGCGACCGACCGCACGGCGGGAAGCACGGAGCTGGCCGCGAGCGCGGTCATCAGGCTCGCACCGAGGCCGTCGCGCAGGCCGTAGTAGAGGCCGAGCGGGACCGCGATGTCGAGGGCCAAGGGCAGCAGCGCCGCCCGGAGGCGGGCGGGCTGGTCGCCGGCGGAAACGGCCGGGGTGGCCAAGATGACCGTGACCAACTACTTCGCGCGCAAGGAGGACCTGGTCTTCGACCGGGCCGACCTCCTCGTCGGGGAGCTGGCCCGGACGGTGGCCGAGCGTCCCGCCGGCCAGACCCCGGTCGACGCCGCCCGCGCCGGATTCCTGGCCGCGGTGCGGGCCCGGAGCCCGCTGGTCGGCTTTGCCCGCGCCTCGTTCGCCCGCATGGTCGACGGCAGCGCGGTGCTCACGGCCCGCTACCGCGAGATGCTCGACCTCCGCGACCGGCGGCTGGCCGACCGGCTGCGGGACGAGTTCGGGCTGTCCGACCCGATCGCCCAGTTCCACGCCGCCCAGCTCGGGTCGGTCGTGCGGATCTTGACCGGCGAGGCCCGGCGGCGGCTGATCGAGGGCCTGTCGCCCGGCGATCTCCAGGTATTCCTGGAGATCGCCGGCGGCCAGATGTTCGATCTTCTCGACGGTGCGCCGGGTGACCTCAGGCCGCCCCCGGTCAGCTCTTGACGTAAACGCCGGGTCACCGGGGCCGGGAAAGACTAAGGTCACGTGCTGTGATCCCGGCACCGGACATTCCCGGACACAGGGTTATCGACGTCCTTGGCTCGGGCGGGTTCGCCACCGTGTACCGGACATGGCAGACGACGGTAGGCCGCGAGACGGCGGTCAAGGTGGACAGCCGGGCGCTGCAGTCCGAACGGGACCAGCGGCGGTTCTTCCGCGAGGTGACCGCGGCGGGACGGCTGTCCGGGCACCCGCACGTTATCGACGTGTACGACGCGGGCACGCTGCGCGACGGGCGCCCGTACATGGTGATGGAGCTGTGCCCGGGCGGGTCGCTCAGCGACGGGTTGCGGCGGAACGGCCCGCTGGCTCCCGCCTCGGTGTGCCAGATCGGGGTCAACCTGGCCGACGCACTCGCCGCCGCGCACGAGCTGCGCATCCTGCACCGCGACCTCAAGCCGGCCAACATCCTGGTCAACCGTTACGGCGTCGTCGGCATCGCGGACTTCGGCCTGGCGTCGATCATCGCCGCCAGCGGCGAGCAGTCGGTGTCGCGGGACGCGCTGACCCCGGCGTACGCGCCCCCGGAGAGCTTTCAGGGTGAGGAGCCTTCTGCGGCCGCCGACATCTACTCGATGGCCGCCACCCTGTACGCGCTGGCGGCCGGGCAT
This sequence comes from Trebonia sp., assembly GCA_036406335.1. Taxonomy (GTDB): domain Bacteria; phylum Actinomycetota; class Actinomycetes; order Streptosporangiales; family Streptosporangiaceae; genus Trebonia. The sequence goes on along the minus strand of DASWUW010000218.1, from coordinate 190 downwards.
CCGCCCCACTTCCCGGCTAGCGGCGAGGTGCCCGGGATGCTGGCGATCCTGGCGCGGCACGGCCAGCCGGTGGCGGACATAGCCGGAGTCCCGGGGCGGATGATGGACATTCTGCGGGCGTGCCTGGCTGCCGATCCGTCGCGGCGGCTGCCGTCGGCGGCTTCGCTGCGGGACGAGCTCGCGGCGCTGC
>DASWUW010000217.1:0-2807 GCA_036406335.1 Trebonia sp. | reverse complement strand
GACGACCGCCGCCCGGCCTTCGAAAACTGGCTGGACCGCAGGCTCGACGGCCTGGCCCCCGGCATCCGCACCGACGCCGAGGCATGGCTGCGGACCCTGCGCAACGGCGGACCCCGCAGCAGGCCCCGCAGCGACAGCGCCGCCTGGAGCTACATGTTCTACCTCCGGCCGCTGCTGCTGGCCTGGTCGTCACAGTACGGCCACCTGCGGGAGGTCACTCGCGACGACATCCTCGCCGCGATCGGGGAACTGCACGGGAACCGCCGGCACAACGTCCTGATAGCCCTGCGGTCGCTATTCGCGTTCTGTAAGAAACGGAAAAGCATCTTCCGCAGCCCGGTCCAGGGCATCCGGGTCGGTGAGTACCCCCAGGGGGTCATCCAGCCGATGAGCCAGGACGAGGTCGACCAGGCGGCAAAGGCCGCCGCCACTCCCGAGGCCCGCCTGGGCCTGGTCCTCGCCGCGATGCACGCAGTCCGCGTCAAGGCGATCCGCGAGATCCGCCTCGACGACGTCGACCTCGGCAACCGGCGGATCACCATCGGCGGCCGGACACGCCCGATCGACGACCTCACGCGCGAGGTGCTGCTCGAGTGGCTCGCTTACCGCACCGCCCGCTGGCCGTCCACGGCCAACCCCTACCTGCTGGTCAACCACCGCAGCGCCAACGGCACCGGCCCTGTCAGCACCGGCTACTTCGCCGCGTCGGCACTGCGCGGGACGGCCGTCACCTTGGAGCGGCTCCGCGTCGACCGGCAGCTCCAGGAGGCCCTGGCCGTCGGCCCCGACCCGCTGCACCTAGCCTCAGTGTTCGGCCTCGACCCCAAGACCGCGATCCGCTACGCGGAGAACGCCCGGCAGCTGCTGGTCACAGCCGTCGAGGAGCAGGACCCCGCTGGCGCTCGAGGAGAGGCGTGACCAGCTCGCCCTTCCAGACCACATTTGGGTGCAAGGCCTCGGAGAATCGCCTGGCCACGGCCCCTGTGTCCTGTCACGGGAGATGCTTGACCCTGCAGTCCCACCGCATGGTTTACACTGCTTTCGGTGTCCGCGCGGACACCGATTGGCGTGCGATGTCATCCCTTCGGGGTGCGTGGCGCGAGCTGATGGCCCAGTCCGACCTGTCTGGCGGCTCGCCTAACCCGTTCGCACGGGAAGGTACCGTCTCTTATGCCACTTCAACGTGGCAGTACAGGTCTGTTCGATCATTTCCCTGGCGGGCTGGCGCGCTATCACGCGGTGCTGGCGCTGCCCGGCGCGAAGGCGTTCTTCGGTGCTGCTGCAGTTGCGAGGCTCGGCGTCGCGATGACGAGCCTCGGGGTGCTGTGGGCGGTCCGGGGCGCGACCGGATCATTCGCTGCGGCGGGTGTCACCACAGCGGTGTTCGCCGTGGCCGAGGCCACGGCCGGGCCGCAGGTCGCAAGGCTGGTGGAGGAACGCGGCCAGCGGCTCATCCTGCCCTGGCCGGTCACCGTCTTCGTCCTTGCCGTGTCCGGGCTGGTCGCCGGCGCCAGCCTGCACCTTCCCCTTGCGGTGCTCGTCATCGGGGCGATGGCGGCGGGCGCCAGCGTCCCGCAGGTGGGGGCATTGTCGGCGGCTCGCTGGCGGCGTGCCGTGCAGACGCCGCACCAGGTCGCGGCCGCGCTGTCGCTGGAGGCCGCGCTCAACGACGTGACCTTCCTGTGCGGCCCGGTCCTCGTCAGCACGCTGAGTGCCGTGCTTTACCCGGCCGCGGGACTGACGCTGTCCGGCGCTCTCGTAGCCGCCGGGATGACTGCCTTCGTCAGGCAGCGCCGTTCCGAACCGCCGGCACGCGGGCACGGAAGCCGCCGGGCCGCGGGCCGCCGCCTGCTCACGCCCGCCGTTGCCGCCCTGTTCGGCATCAACATGGCGATGGGATTCTTCTTCGGCGGGATCCCGGTCGCGATCGCGGCATTCGCGTTCGCCCACCACGCCCCGGCGCTGGCCGGGCCGGTAGCCGCGGTCAGCAGCCTGACTAGCCTCACCGCCGGCCTGCTTTACGGCGCCCGGGCACACCGCCTGCAGGCCGTGACAACCGTCCTCGTCGTCTCGGTCTGCCTCGTGCTCGGAACGGCAGCCCTGAGTACCGTGCCGAACATGCCGGCGATGTTCGCCTGCTACGGCGTAGTGGGCGGAGCGGTCTCGCTGATCTTGATACCGGCCGCTGTTCTGGCCCAGAAAACCACCGATCCGCACGTCTACACCCAGGTGAGTACCTGGATGAACTCGGCCAGCGCGGCCGGAATCGCCGTCGCCGCCCCGCTGACCGGGCTGGCCGTCCAGCTCGGCGGCTGGCAGCTCGGCTTCCTCGTCACAGCGGCTCTCACCGCGGCACTGCCCGCCATCGCCATAACCGTCCGCCGGGCAACAACTTTCGATGACGCAATCAGTCGCGGCAGCGAACCAGAGCGCAGCTGCGGCTGACCGGAGCGCTGTCGCCGCAGAGGGCAGCCGGGATGCTGCCCTCCGCCAGGCGGACGCCGCGCGTGACCAGCCCGCCAGCGAGCGCTGGCGATTTCACCAGGAGCACGCGCCGATCCTGAAAGGCAGCATTAAGCCGCGACCCGACTGGCAAGGCGGCTCCCAAGACACTAGCCACGTCCTACTGCGTCAGACCACGGAGCGCGGTATCTCGGTCCGTCGCCTTCAGGCGAACCCAAGGGCCGATCTGGCCTGCAGAAGGTGAATCCTCTTCAGTTCCATGCTTTGATCCTTCAGTTCTACTGAACCCTTGGGATTCGCGGGGCTGATGTAGCAGCGGAACGAAAAGTCACGGTAAAGAGCCC
>DASWUW010000216.1:0-6425 GCA_036406335.1 Trebonia sp. | reverse complement strand
GAACATGAGTTTCTTATACCCGAGGCCTGCGGGAACGCTGGCGAGCCGCAGGCCACACCGCGCCGTCCGGAAATGATCGTTTCCGGACGAAGCGCGGTTCGTGGAGTTATCAGGAAGACGAGGGCGTTCGGCAGTGTCGATTTCCGAAGTCCTCTGCACGAATGTCAGAAGTCGTGTGCACGCTGACGCTAGCTGCCGTCTGACTACTGGATTTTCACAGTCCTGAGTCTTCACTACTAGGTGTCATCCTGGGCTTTGACCGGGGTCGCTACCGGTCGCCCGGTTCGCTCGATCTCCGCCGCGGGAAACGGTGTCCTTTTGCTTTGAGTCAGCAGGCGGCTATGGAACTGGTCCAGGAGTACCGTCGCGCGGGCGTTGCGCTCGATGATCGCGGCGATCTCGGGCGGGACTCCGTCAGGCTGCCGGCCTGCGATCCATTCACCCAGGAACGTCTCGGGCTCCGCATCTCCCCGCAGGCCGTCGAGCAGGTGGTGGCGGAGCAGGTGACCGGCCGTGTAGCGGTGATCGTAGGTGAGATGGTTCAGGAGGAACTCTTTCTCAGTCGTTGAGAGATCGAAGCCGGTGCTCAGGGCGAGGCCGAAGTCCGCGAAGTAGAGCAGCCGGCCATCGGTCAGGATGTTGCAGAAGTGGGCGTCGAAGTGCACGAGCCCGCGCGAGCTCATGAATGCGCTCCCGCGCGCGAGTGCCTTCTCTATCCGTGGATAGGGCGAATCGTCCCCGCAGTACGAGGCGGCCTGGTGATGGTCGGCCAGCCACGCGGCCAGCGTTTGAGGCACGTTTTCCAGGAAGAGCATCACGCTTGCCGAAGACCGGCCTATGGCCTCCAGCCGCTCACGTACGGCCGGGGATCCTTCCCAGTGGGTCACGGCCCCGCCGATGCCACCGAACTCGTCGGCGAATCCCGTGGGCGGGCAGTCGGGCAGGATGCGCCAGTGGTACATCAGCGGGAAGCCCTCGTACTCGCCCCCGATGACCCAGTTAGTGGTCATGATGTGCGCGGCCAGCTCGCGCCAGGCCCCGAAGCCGGCCGAGCCCACCCCGTACTGGTAGAACATCGGCAGCCCGAAGAGGTTCGCCGTCGACCGCACGTTCTCCGGCCGCAGCTCGGTGTCCGTCAGCGGGACCCGCTTGACGAAGACCGGTGTCCCGTTGACGTCTAGTTTCGCCGACCTGCCGCCGATCCCGGATCCGAGCGGATCGGCCGCCGCCACCGCCGCGCCGAGCTGGCGGTCGCTCAGCAGGGACAGGCGGGTGGCCACGGTCCCGTACCTGGCCAGGCGCGCGGCATGCTGGTCGTCGCGATGATGCATTCGTGACTCCTCGGCGTTGTCTTCCCGGCCGTGGGCGGCGTCCGGCGCGAGGGCGCTCACGCTGAGGTGACCGCCGGGTAAGGGGCGAGATAGCGGTGCAGCGAAGTCTTGGGAATGCCGGTCTTGGCGGCGATCTGCCCGAGCGTCTCGCCCTGGGCCCTGAGGAGCCGGGCGTACTCGATCTTGTCGCCCGGATGGGCGATGGGGCGGCCGACCTGCCGCCCGGCTGCCTCGGCAACAGCCCGGGCGTGAGCGGCGCGCTCTGCGGTGAAGGTGCGCTCCATCTCCGCGAACAGCGCGAGGAGCAGGAAGGCGATGCGGCCCATGCCCTCGTCCGCGGTGTTGATCGGCAGCGGGTCGGCCAGGGAGCGCACGCCGATTCCCTGTTCGGAAAGGTCGTGCACGAGGTTGAGGACATCGCGCAGGTTCCGCCCGAGCCGGTCGAGGGTGTAGACCACGATCGTGTCGCCGGACCGGGCGTAGGCCAGCAGCGCCGTCAGACCCTCGCGCTCCACGGTGGCACCGGTCTTCTTGTCTGCGTAGATCCGCGCGTCCGGGATGCCGGCGGCCGAGAGCGCGTCGAGCTGCCGCTCCAGGTGCTGCTTGGTGGTCGAGACGCGGGCGTAGCCGAGGTCAAGTCCGGCCGGGGGGTGATCAACCGTCGAAGCCATGCCCGAAAGCGTACCGGAAGTCATCTCCGTAGCATCATTGTGAAACGCTTATTTCGGGACGACTTGTGGAACGATCGGCGCTGGCTGCGCCCGAGGTCGCGTGAATCCTCGGCCGGGCCGGCCGGCCGTTCCACTTCCAAGGTTGCGGAACACTGGCTATATCTGCACCACAAGTCGGCAGCCAGCATCACCGCCTTAGCTTGTGGCAGGCTCCCGGTTGGCCTGCTGGCCGTAGATCATTTCTTGTACGGCTTGCTCGAGTGTCAGGTCGCTGACATTCCCGGCCGGTTCCAGGAAGCTGTAGACCAGCGCGAGAGCGGCTTTCCCAGCACCGTCCGCTTCCGGTCATTTAGTGACGTCAACCGGCGGGTGAGACGTTCGTCGCAGCGCGGAACCGCGGGCCGGCTTTACACTCACTATGCGGATGGCTCGCCCGGCCCGGCTTTGCCTGGGCGTCATCAGCGACGGTTAGCAGGGGGCGCCGAAGGTGCCGCGCCCGTGAGTCCGAAGACCTGCCTCCGCCCGGGCGTCAGCCGGCGCACGGTAGTCGCTGGCCCCGTGGGAGGGCAGTAGCCGATGATCAACCGAACTCTTCCGCTCCGGCAGCAGCAGGCCGCGTTCACCCGGAGCCGGCTGCTGGAAGCCGGGCAGCAGGTCTTCGCGGCCAGCGGGTACCTGTCGGCCTCGGTGGACGACGTCGCCCGCGCCGCCGGCGCCAGCCGGGCCACGTTCTACCTGCACTTCCGGGGGGGCAAGCGCGAGCTCGCGGCCGCCCTGATGAACGAGAACCTGCCCCGGGCGCGCCGCTTCTACCGGGCGCTCGACGCGATGCTGGAAGAGAGCGGCCCGCTGCTGCGCAAGCAGCTGCACGGCTGGCTGGCGGAACGGCTGGACGCGCTGGCCGACGCCAGCGACGCCAGCCACGCCCTTTACCAGGCGGCGACGGCGGAGCCCAGCGTCGAGGAGCACCTGGTGCGCCTGTGCGAGACGCTCATCGACGGCCTGGAGGGCTACCTGCAGGACCGGACCGGCCCGGCCCGGGCCGAAGCCCGGAACCGGGTGCTGCTGCTGGAGATCGCCACGCAGCGCGCACTGATGCTGGCGGGTGCGACGCGGGAGCCGGCGGGTGCGACGCGGGGGCCGGCGGGCAGCAACGCCGTGCTGGAGTCCCTGGCCGACATCTGGTTCAACACCCTGACCGCCAGGCCCGTCGCGGGTTAGCGCCTGATGGTCCCGTAACCGCCCCTGAAGAACACCAGCGGCTCGGTGGTCTGGTCCGCGCTGATATCCAGCGCCCGGACCCGGCCGAGGGCGATGTAGTGGTCACCCGCCTCCACCAGCTGCTCCAGCGAGCAGTCGATCCAGGCCAGCCCCCCGGTCAGCACGGGTGCCCCGGACGGGGACGGCTGCCAGGGCACGCCGGCGAACTTGTCCGCCCCGGTGGTGGCGAAGGTGCGGCACAGGGCCTCCTGCCGCGCGTGCAGCACGTTGACGCAGAAGGCCCCGGCCGCGGCGATCCGCGGCCAGCTGACCGAGGTCTTGGCGGGCAGGACGGCGATCAGCGGCGGGTTGAGGGACACCGAGGCGAAGGAGCCGATCGCCATCCCCACCGGCGTGCCGTCATCGATGGCCGTAGCGATGACCACGCCGGTGGGGAAGTGCCCGAGCACGTGCCGGAACTGCTGGCCCTGCTGGGGAACGAGGGTCATGAACGCCTGCCTCCGCTAGGCGCCGACGGCCCGCGCGACCGCGGCGATCACGCCCTGGGTGCGCGGGTCCCCGCCCGGCCCGCCGCCCAGCTGGTTCTGCACGTAACCGAAACCCACCTGGTGGCGGGGGTCAGCGAAGCCGAGGGCGCCGCCCGCCCCCTGGTGTCCGAACGAGTCGGGAGACAGCTGCGGGCTGAGCGGAGTGGGCAGCTGGAAGCCGGTCCCGAAGCGCGACGGGCTGAGCAGCGTCCGGTCGGGACCGTTGACCTGCTCGGCCCGGGCGGCCGCGACGGTCTCGGCGGACAGCAGCCGGATGCCGTCGACCTCGGTGACCGTCGCCGCGTAAAGCCGGGCCAGCGAGCGGCCGTTGGAGATGCCGTTGGCGGCGGGCATCTCGGCCTGGTAGACCCGCGGGTCGTTCCAGGTGACGGCGTCCGGGGTCGGCAGCGCCCCGTTGGTGGACAGGGTGCGGCTGAAGACCGAGCCGGGGTCAGCCATCGCCGCCCCGAGCCGCATGAGCAGGTCCAGCTGCGCCGGGTCGGTGATGGCGGCCAGCGCCGCCGGATCCGGCGGCGGCATATTGACCAGCGGCGCCACCCGGGGGAGGTCCTCGGGCGGCAGCCCGATGTGGAAGTCGAGCCCCAGCGGCTTGGCGATCTCGGCCTGGAACACCTCCCCCAGCCGGGTGCCGGTCACCTTGGCGATCAGGGCGCCGGCCAGCCAGCCGTAGGTCAGCGCGTGGTACCCGTGCGCGGTGCCGGGTTCCCACACCGGCACCTGCTGCTCGAGCACCTCCACGATCCGCGATCCCTCGAGGATCTCCTCCCGGGTCAGCTGCTGGTCCAGGTAGGGCAGGCCAACCTGGTGGGTGAACAGGTACCGCACCGGGACGTCGCCCTTGCCGCCGCCGGCGAACTCGGGCCAGTAGCGGGTCACCGGGGCGTCGAAGTCGAGCAGTCCGCGCTGAGCCAGGAGCCAGGCCAGGATGGCGGTGGCACCCTTGGTGACGGAGTAGACGATCGACACGGAGTCGGCGGTCCAGGGCCGCCCGGTGGAGACGTCGGCGGTACCGCCCCACAGGTCTACCCGGGGCTCACCCCCGACGTAGACGCCGAGCGACGCCCCTTGGTCTCCGTGGCGGCGGAAGTTCTCCGCGAAGGCCTCCCGCACCCCCTCGAAGCCAGGGGCGACCCAGCCGCCGATCTCCGTCTCGCTCATCGCTGTCCTTTCTCCTGGGCCCGGCTCATCGACTGGTTACCGGAGTACCGACGGTCAGGCCAGGCCCTCGGTGCGGCCGTGGTGCTCGCCCGGGACGATCGGAATGCCGACCTCCAGGACGTCTTCCGCGGCGACGAGGTCCTCCAGCCGGGCGCTCTGGAACCGCAGCTGCCGGGGCACGATCCACAGGCCGTTGATCACGTAGCCCAGCAGCGAGATGCCCGCCAGCATCAGGAACATGGCCACGTAGACGCCTTCCCTGGGCACGAAGGCCCCGCCCAGCGCGGCCACCGGCTTTACGTTGGCGCCTTCCACCGCGATGATCACCGCGGTGACGACCGCGGCCGTCGGGATCGCCAGCGCGTACTGGATGCCGAAGGTGGTGGACATGTTGTCCTGCCGCCCGGCGGCGGACGTCAGCGCCCAGCCGACGTTGAAGGCCATGATGATGCCGATGCCGTAGATGAAGATCTCGAGGTAGAAGATCCACAGCGAGCCGTGCGCGAACGCCATCAGCGCGAAGGCGATCACGCAGAGGATGCCGCCGACGGCGATCGGCGGGCGGGGGCCCAGCTTGGCCAGCATCGGCTTGGAGATGAAGGCGGCGATGAAGGCGGCGGGCAGGATCGGCAGCAGGGCCATCGAGGCCTTGAGCACGCTGGCGCCGAAGCCGTAGCCGGCCACCCCGGGGGTCTCGGCCAGGCCCGGCTCGAGGATGTACAGGCCGCTGGCAGTCATGGCGACGGTGCAGTAGACGCTGTAGCCGGCGATGACCTGGCGCAGGTCCATCCCCCGGAAGTCCATCAGCGGGTGGGCGTGACGGCGCTGCTGCAGGATCCACAGCCCCAGGATGACCACGGCGGCGACGAACAAGCCGATGATGGCGGCCGAGTCCCAGCCCCACGTCCCGCCGAAGCTGAGCGCGAGCAGGAGGCAGACCAGCCAGGCGCCCAGGCCGAGCGAGCCGACCCAGTCCAGCGGGACCTTGATCCGGTCCTTGAGCGGGGTCTCCGGCATGAGAACCGCCTCGACCAGCAGGACCAGGTAGCCCAAGCCGACGATCCAGAAGTAAGAGCTCCAGGAGGCCCCCGCGTCGAGCAGCACCCCGCCCAGGATCAGGCCGAGCGGGGTCATGATCGAGATCAGCGTGCCGTTCCACAGCGCGGCCCGTTCCAGCCCCTTGTTGTCGGCCCGGATCTTGAGCATCGCCCACGACATCGGCGCGCAGACGCACAGGCCGATGACGACCCGGCCGACCAGCAGCAGCCCGAACGACGGGGCGAGGGCGCACAGCACCGAGCCGACGACGCCCAGGGCCACCATCGGAATCACCACCCGGCGGTGGCCGAAAATGTCGGCCGCACGGGCGGACAGGCCGACCATGACCGCGGTGGCGACGCTGGAGGAGTTAAGCGCCCAGCTGACCTCGGCCGACGACAGGTGCAGGGCCGCCGCCATCTTGCCCAGCAGCGGCAGCAGGGCGACGCCCTGCACGT
>DASWUW010000215.1:0-1527 GCA_036406335.1 Trebonia sp. | reverse complement strand
AGCGTCACGGTCGTCAGCAACTCGCCCAGCGACCGCCCCAGGCGGTCGAGGCGCACCACGGCCAGGGTGTCGCCATGGCGGGCGTAGGCGAGCAGCTCCTGCAGGCCCGGCCGGTCCATCGACCGCCCGGAGCGCACGTCGGTGAACACCCGGATTGCGCCGGCCCCGGTCAGCCGCATGGTCTGGCCGGCGACGTCCTGGTCGCCGGTCGAGACCCGCGCGTAGCCGAGAATGCCTGCCATGGGCGTCTCCCAAACGGCCGTTCCCGGGACGCCCGGCCAACCCGGCCGCGCAACCCCTCAAACACGTCCACAGACTACGTCTCCCAATACGACCCCGTCCATGATCATCATCGACCTTTGCGGGACGGGAGGGCGCCTTGGCGCGACGGCAACTGCTGACCGATGAGGAGCGCCAGGAGCTGTTTGGCGTTCCAAACGAGCCTGACGACCTGGCGCGGTTGTTCACCCTGTCCCGCGCCGACCTGAGCCTCGTTGCCGAGCGGCGCGGACCGGCCAACCAGATCGGCTTCGCCGTGCAACTCGCCCTGCTGCGCCATCCCGGGATCACGCTCGCCAACCTGGAGCAACCGCCCGAGCCGCTCGTGCTCCGGCTTGCCCGCCAGCTCGAGATCCCGGCTGCGGCGTTCGCCCGCTATGCCAGCCGTCCGCAGACCATGACCGACCACGCCCGCCATTTGGCGCGTATGCTGCAGCTGCGCGTGCCAATTGCCGCCGACCTGCCGGCGATGATCGAGGCGGCGGCGCAGGCCGCCTGGAGTACCGATCGCGGCCACCCCGTTGTTGTTGCGGTGATCGCCACGCTGCGCACGGCCGGCGTCATTCTGCCGCCGCCGGCGGCGATCGAGCGCGCCGCGATTGCCGGGCGTGCCCGGGCCCGCAAGCGGGCGGCCGACGCCGTCCTGCGCGGGCTGACCGAGGCGCAGCTGGCTGGATTGGACGGGCTGCTCGTCGTCGACCCGTCCGTCGGCATGACACCGTTCGGCTGGATCAAGGCGATGCCGGTCGCACCCAAGGCCGATCATGTCGGCGATCTGCTCAGCCGGTTGCGCCTCGTGCGCAAGCTCGGCCTGCCGCCGGAGATCGCCGGACGCATCCACGGGGACCGGTTGAGCCAGCTCGTGCGCGAGGGTCACGCCTCGGACGCCCACCAGCTCGGCCGCTACGCGACGCACCGGCGACGGGCAATCCTGGCTGCCACGGTGCTAGACCTGGAGAGCCGATTGACCGACGCCGCGCTGGAGATGGCCGACAAGCTGATCGGGGGCATGTTCGCCAAGGCGCGCAGCGACACCAAGCGTCGCCTCGTCGCCAGCGCCGGCGATGTCGGCCGGCTGATGCGGATGTTTCACGGCACGATTGAGGCGCTCGTCGCGGCGCAGGCGGACGGACGCGACGCCCTCGACGTCGTCGACGAGACTGTCGGCTGGACCAAGCTCCTGCGGGTGCGGCCCGAGGTGAAGGAGCTGGCGGAGCGCACAAGCGAAGACCCGCTGGCCCGTGCGGC
>DASWUW010000214.1:0-3158 GCA_036406335.1 Trebonia sp. | reverse complement strand
CGCGCGGACGCCGGCCTTGACCAGCCGTCCCCGCAGCGTCCGCCACTCGCCGTCCTCCCAGGAGGAGGCGGCCCGCAGGTTGGCTACGGGTCCGGCCAGCTCGTACTCCGGGTTGTCGGCCGGCGCGGCGAGCACCGGGCCGCCGACCCGGCTGACCGTGTCGTTCCAGCGCCGGACGGTCTCCTGCCGGCGCCGCCGGGAGCGGGCCTCAAGCAGGCAGAGCTCGGCGTCGTCGGCCGTTCGCGGCGGCTCTTCGTCAACCCGGCACGCCTCTCTCACCCGGTACAGGTCGCGGTGGAAGGTCTTGCTGACCCCCCTCCCCTGGGCTAGCCGGTCGCGGATCTCGGTGAGCTGGCCGAGCAGCTCCTTACCGGGCACGGGTGTCTCCTGGAGCCCGGCGTCATCCCCGGGCAGCTCCACCCGGTGCCCGATGAGGCGGTTACGCCCGGCCGCCAGCTCCTCGATGCCCTCACTGACCGCCTTCAGCTGCGCGCGCCAGGTGATACCGAACGAAGGGTTGCGCAACTCCGCCCGGACAGCGGCCAGCCACGGCTGTTCCAGCTGCTCCAGCCGCTGGGCCGCCTGCTCGACCGCGGAGGTCAGCGCGGACAGCTCCTCCGGGGTGAGGCGCTCCAGCGCCAGGCGGTCCACGATCGCGGACTCCGTTCCGGCCAGCCGGTCGCGCACGTCGGCCAGGTCGGCTAGCAGGGTGGCCAGCTCAGCCGAGGCCGGCAGCTCCGCGGGCAGCGGCAGCCGCAGCCGCGCGGCCGCGCGGTCCGCTACCGGGACGGCCTGCGCCAGCCGGAACAGGTCGGCGGTCTCGGCGGCGCCCAGCGGGCAGGCGGCAGCGACCGGGATCTCGTCCGGGATGAAGCCGAGCCGCGCCTCCTGCTCGGCCACCCACCGCCCCAGGGTGGACGGAGTGTGAGTCACTTCCCCGAGTGTGAAACTGTCCCGCTCCCGGGCGACGGAGGCCGCGATCCGGTTCCGCAGCCGGCCGGTCTCCCGCTGCGCTTCGGTGAGATCGGTGTCCAGCTCGGAGATCCGCTGCCGGGCGTCGGCGCGGTCGAGGCCGACCGCGTTCTCGTAAATGGCCCGCACCGACTGCTCGAGCTGGCCGATCGAGGCCGATGACGACCCGAGCACGGCTACCGACAGGTCACGCACGGACTCCGGGATCTTGTCGCGGAGAACCGCCAGGGCCTGCTCTTTCTGGCTGGTGACGAGGACGCGCTTGCCGTGGCCGACCAGGTGGCAGATCAGGTTGGCGATGGTGTGCGTCTTGCCGGTGCCGGGCGGCCCCTGCACGGTGACCCCGCGGTGCTCGGCCAGCCGCAGGGCGACCTTCTCCTGCTCGGGGTTGCTGGGCAACGGCATGAGCAGCCGCTCCGCGGTGCCCCGCCAGCTCTCGCCTTCGGCCTCGAGGCTCATCCGCTCCAGCTGGCCCGGTTCGTCGGCCACCACGGCCACCAGCGGCGCCGCCACCTCGAGGGCGCCGGAGTCCAGGGCGTCGTGCAGGTCGGTGAAGAACCGCCGGTACATCGTGGCCCGCCGCCGGACCATGAGCACCCAGGTCGCGGTGATCTTCGGCGCGCTCGCCGGCGGCGGGGGGACCACCGCGTCGACCAGCGCCGCGTCGTGGCCCAGCGGGGCCAGCAGCTTCTCGTACTGCAGGCGCAGCTCCGGGTCGAACGGCCCCACCGGCCCGGCCCGGAAGCGCTCGCGGGCGTCCACCAGCAGGTCAAAGCCGCTCAGGCCCAGCCCCTGGAGCATGTCGATCTCCAGGTGGTGCTGGACCATTGCCTCCGGTACCACCGAGATGGCCCCGGTGTCGGCATCGAAGGAGATCTGCACCTGGGTGGTGATGAGCGGGTGCACGATGCGCTCGTCGCCGGTGTTCCAGCTGAGGATCCCGCACCCCCAGACGAGCTCGATCAGCGCGGAGTCCCGCTGCAGCCGCTGCCGCAGCTCGAACAGGCCCTCGTACAGCTCACGGGCCTGGTGCGCGGCCCGCGCGCGTCCGGCCCACTCCCGCCAGGGACCGGTCACGTACCCGGCGAGCGCCTGCCTTAGCTCTTCCTGCTCTTCAGGTACCCCGGCCAGGGTCTGTTCAAAGCCTGGGGCAAAAGCCGGGGTCCGTTCGGGATTGAGGACATCAGACTCCAGGTACGGCGCGAGCAGCTCTGGCACCTCGGGGGGCGCCGGCACCTGGGCCTTGGACACCCTGAGCCACGGTTCGTCGCCGGCGGGCGAGACGACGCACGCGGGATGCACCGGGATGTCGCCCGCCCACCAGCGCCGGTCCCGGTAGTCCGCCAGGTCGCGGATCGGCTGTTCCCGCAGGCCACGCAGCGCCTCGAGGTATTCGACAAGGCGGATCGCGCGCGGTCGCACCGTGGGATCAGTCAGGGTCATGAGGCGTTTCAACTCCTGCGGGGGCAGCACATAACCGCTTGACGGCAAATGAAGTGGATCGAGAGCCGATCGTACGGGAAGCCACTGACATTTCTTACGCGCGCCGAGCGCTCAAACTCACTGCACCCCGCTATTTAGTTACAAGGCACTATTTACCGCTCTTTCCGGGCGAAGCATTGCGTCGAGCGCGGGGTCGGAGCCGATTTCCCGGACTTCTTGCGGGCAGCGGCAGGCGACCGCGATCCGGGCCGCCCATTCCAGCGCCTCCTCGCGGGAGGGCACGTCGACGAGCGTGAACCCGCCGATTTCCTGCGGGTGCGGCCCGTCGGTGACCGTCCCGTCAGCGGTCACGATGCTGGCCGGCTGGTCTACCAGTCCGCCGGCGGCCACGTACACGCCGGCGTTGACGGCCTCCTGGCAGACCGCGTGCGCGGCACCGGCCACAGCGGGCATGTCCTCGTCGGGGAGGTGGTCCATCGCGTGCGCGTCAAAGCTGATCAGGTACCGCGTCATCTCGTGACTCCCTTGTTCCCAGCGCCTTCGCGGTCGCGTCTGAACGGATAGACGAACGCCACGCTCCGGATTTAGCGCTCGGCCGGAAATGCTGCTCGCGTCCCGCCGCCATGGCGGCGCTCGCCCGGTAGCGGTGGCCGACTTCACCTGAACCCAGCAACGCGGCAAATAGCTCCCGCCCGGTTCGCTGGACCAGCTGTTCCTCCTGGCTCAGCACTCGACGGGTCCGG
>DASWUW010000213.1:0-7932 GCA_036406335.1 Trebonia sp. | reverse complement strand
TCACGGATGATACGAGTCTCTTGTCGCCTGCGGGCCGGGAGTTGCCGGTGCTGCGGTGAGGGGGCCTCGATACCGGGAACGGCGCCGCCGGCCATCCCGTTCTGCGGTACACCCTCTTTCGCGAGGGCTGTCCCGGGTCCTATAGTGCTCCCAGCCCGGGTCAGCCTGACCCGAATAAAAACGGCAAGATAGGGCATTTCTTCAGGTGAGCACGAAGCCCGCTTAACCGCTTAGCCGATACTTGCTATAACAAAACTATCAAACACTCGAAAGCCGCGAGGACGCGGGAGATGGATCAGCCTTCCCAGCACGAAGGGACGCCGGAACGGCATCCCGAGCGTCGCCAGCAGGATCGCCTGCAGCCGGAGCCGGTCAGCCCCGTCGCGCATTCCCGCCCGATGTCACTGGCCCACCCGGTCGTCGCCGGGTACAACGGGTCGGCGTCCGCGCGCAATGCCCTCGCCTACGCCGCGGGGATGGCCCGGCGGCTCCGCCGGCCGCTGCTCATGGTCTACGTGACCTCTCCCGGCCTGTACTGCGAGCCGCTGACCGGCCAGGTGGTAGGCCTGCTGCGGGACGCCGACGCGCTCGAGCGCTGGCTGCTCACCGAGCTCGATCAGGCGGCCGACGCCAGCGAACTCGAGGTGCACGTGCGGACCCGGCGGGGCAGCCCGGCCCGGGAGCTCGCCTTGATCGCGGCCGAATTCAGTGCCGACGCGCTGGTGATCGGCGCGCCGCGGCACTTCTGGCATCACCTGATCGGCTCGGTGCCCAGCTGGCTGGCGCGGAACGCGCGCTGCCCGGTCATCGTCGTGCCCTGACCACGATTAGAATCTGGCTGGTCATGGCGCTGCGAAGGTAATACGGCGGTCCGGCAGGCGGGAATTCAGCGAACCGTCAGCACTTTCGAGGCTTAGCCGGAAAATGATCTGCCGGAGGGAATGACCCGGCCGGGCCGGGTAACTGGATGCGGCCCTGGACGTCGCCGAAGTCGATCAGCATCGGCCGGACGGCCAGGCGCATGCCCGGGGCCACGCGCTTGGGCTCCTCGCCCTCCGGGACAACCGTCCAGGTCTGCTCGCTGAGGTTCCGCAGGACGACCCGGCCCGGCCGGCCGGGGTGCTGCTCAACCGCGGCCCGGGCCGTCCGGTAGCCCCGGTCCCGGTACAGGTGATGAGTGTTCAGCACCGCACCCTCGGACAGGACCAGGACGCCGCCCGGCACCTCCAGCCGCGGCGGCCGGGGCAGCGGCTGGTGGCAGCCCCAGCAGCGCTGGTCCGGCCGCTCCGGGTCGTCGAACGTCGCGGCGCCGCAGCCTGGGCAGGAGGAGACACTGTCCTGCAGGCTGATCAGCGCCCGCCGCCAGGTGCCCTCCTTGACCCGGCCGTAGAGGGACGCGTCGTGCAGCCCCACGGTGAAGGCCCGGACGAACACCCGGCGGAAGCTGAGCGGGTAGATCGACCACCACAGGTTCACCGTCTCACCCGGCAGCGGGCGGTTCTCCAGGTGGTCGGGGTCAAACGCGAACAGCGGCGCGACGCCGTAGTTCTGCACCGCCAGGTCGGCTTCCTCCGGCCGGTCGCCGTCCCAGTGATAGGAGGCGTCGGTCCGCGCCCCCTCCAGCGGATGGGCGTGCATCAGCATGTAGAAGAGGAACACGGCCAGGGAGTGCAGGTCGGTCACGGTGGACGGCAGCGTCTCGTCCCGCAGGACCTCGGGAGCCATGAACTGGCTGGTGCCCTTGACCAGGGCCTGGCCGCCGTCGGGCCCGATGTTGTCAACGTCGATGATCGCGACCTCGCCCGCCCCCGGGTCGACGCGGAGGTTGCCGAAGCTGATGTCGCGGTAGCACAGCCCGTTGGAGTGCAGCACGGCGAAGGCGTCGACCAGTTCCCGGGCGATGGTCGTCACGACCCGGAACGAGGGCTGCTCGGGCTGGTTCAGCATGTGCGCGAGCGAGATGAACCTGGGCTCGAGCAGCGGCATGACGTAGCCGAAGCCGGGAATCTGGCTGGAGCGGACAAGGTCGATCGGCCAGATGAACGCCTTGTGCGGCGGACGGCTGCGCTGCAGGAGAGTGGTGATGGACTTGCGCAGCTCCTGCGTGAGCGGCCCCGGGCGGTACCACTTGACCGCGAACGGGGCGCCGTTGAGCCGGGCCCGGTGGACCACGCCCACTCCCCCCTCGCCCAGCCGGTCCTCCACCGTGACGACGGCCTGGCCGCGCTCCATGCGCAGCGTCTGCCCGGGCTGTATCAGCGAGTCCACCCCGGCTTAGCCCTCCCCGTTCTCGGGGGACCGGGGAGCCGTGGCACCGGCCGGCCTGCCGTTGGTATGCCGCGCCGGCGTGGACGAGCCTGCCGCGGTACTGGCCGCCGCGGTACTGGCCGCCGCGGTACTGGCCGCCGGGATGCCGGGGGAGGCGGTGGACTTCTGGGCCGGGTCGCCCGTCGAAGAGATCGGCCGGACCGGCTCCGGGCCGGCCGGGGCCGCACTGGCCGGGCGCGGACCGGGCTGGGCCGGGCTGGGAGACTGCGATGCGATCAGCGCGGCGGCGACCGCTCCCGCGGCTACCACGACGGCGCCCGCCGCGACCGCCGCCCGGCGGCCGGACAGGCGGCGCCAGACCCCGGCACCCACTGCTCCGGTCCGCTCGGCTCCGGCCCGGCCAGGCGGGGAGGCCGAACGGGCTCCGGCTCGGCGGGGCGCGGCCGGCACCAGCGCGGCGGGCAGCTCACCGCCGATGCCCGGCAGCGGCGCCTCGGGGCCGATGCCCGGCAGCGTCGCCTCGGGGGCGATGCCCGGCAGCGGCGTCTCGGGGGCGATGCCCGGCGCGGCGGCCGGCTGTGCGGCGGCGGCCAGCCGGACGCTGTCCGGTGCGAGCAGGAGCGCGATCGTCGTGTCGTCCCCGCTGCCCTGAGCCGACGCGCAGCGCTCGGCCCAGACCGGAAGCTGCCGCCGGAACCAGCCAGGGTCGTGCTGGGCGGCGAGCCCGGCCAGGTCCCGGCCCACCTCCGGCTGCCATGAGTCGCTGGCCTGGGCGTTCCCGTAGCCGTCGGTACCGAGGAGCAGGGCCAGCAGCGGCTCGGCGCGCAGGTCGTGCGCGGCGGTGCGGAAGGACGCCACCGCCCCCGCCTGGCACAGGCTGGTCGTGTGGTAGCCGTCGAGGCGGTCGTCCGAGGCGACCGGGGTCCACGCGCGGCCGTCCGGCGCCACCGCCAGCAGGTCCCCGTCGCCGATCTGGGCGCAGACCAGCCAGTCGCCGACGGTCAGCCCGAGCAGGAGGGTAGAGCCGTAGGGAATCTCGGGAGCGTCGCGGGCCGCCTGCATCGCGGACAGCTCCGACGGCGCGTACGGGTGGGCCGCGAGGTGCCGGGCGACCAGCTCGCGCCAGCGCGCCACGAGAACGGCCGGGAGCTGGTCGCGCAACCCGCCGGCCACTTCGGCGGTCCACGTCGGCCCGGCCTCGGCGGCCAGCTCCGCGGCCACCGTGCAGGCGGTCCTGACCGCCAGCAGGGACCCGGTCGAGCTGCGGAAATGGCGCGCGGCGCCGTGGCCGTCGGCGACCGCCACGACGACACCGCGAGCCGGAGCAAGTACCCGCGACTCCACGCTGTCCTGATTGGGCAGGTAGCGGGCCACGTGCGTAATCCCCCGGGCCGTGCCCGTGATGACCTGCCAGGCCGCGGGATCGCGTTTGCTCGTCATGGGATTAGATGATCGTGTCCTGGTTGAAGATGGCGGGCGGCAGGTCTCCGCCGGGCGGCAGGCCGAAGAGATTGCGTGCGACGGCGCCGTTGCTGGCGCCCGTCTCCGACATCCGGGATACCGCCAGCGAGGCGGCCACCAGCCGGTCAGCGATGTCCTCGGTGCTGTCGGCCACCAGCACGGGAACGCTCGGGTCGCCGATGAACTGGGTGAGCGCCTCCGACCGGGCGTCGCGGCCGATGGCCAGGGAAAGCCGCAGCGCGGCCCGCCCCGCCGGTTCCGCCATCAGCGCCCCGAGGCCGGCCTCGAACGCGCCGGGCGGGTCGGTGGCCAGGCCGTCGGTGATCAGCAGCAGCGCGGGGCGCAGCGCCCGGCGCTCGATCCGGCCGGGAGCCAGTGCCCGCCCGGCCAGCGCGAACGCCGCGCCCATGTTGGTCAGTCCCTTGTGTTCCGCCTGCAGCGGCTTCCAGCGGATGCCCGCCACCGGGACCGGTTCCGGGATGTGCCAGCGCGGCTCGGTGGCGAACGCGATCGCCCGGATGAACACCTGCGCCTGCTCCTGGTCCTGCTCCCACTCCTCCAGGTGCGGCATCATGTCAGAGATGGCGTAGTTCAGCGCCTGGATCTTTTCCCCCTTCATACCGCCCGAGCAGTCCGCCAGGATGATGAAGTGCAGCGGCCGGCGGGAGATGCCGCCGCCCGGCATACGGGAGTAAGAGGCTGGCGTTGTCATACCGAGTTATCTTTCCACCACTTGTCGAGCTGGCTAAAGGTCCAGCCCTTGGGAGCCACCGTAACGAGGAACGTGTCCTGTGTCGGGTACGACCAGACGTAGACCGGGCCGGCCTTGCCGGTATAGCACTCGAGGACCTGGCCTGAGCGGTAAGGGAACCGCGGGCCGCCCCATTCGGTCGGGCCGCCCTGCGAGTCACCCGACGACGGCGGGCAGTCTCCGGATTTCGACGTGCCGAACGGCACCCAGTTGTTGAAGTTCTTCCAGCTGGCGTTGTAGTCGGCGGTGCTGTCGAACTGGTACCCGAGGACGCCGCCGTCGCCCAGGTCGGTGGGAGAGCAGTTGGTGGACGCGACCAGTCCCGGGTGCGACCACTTGATGCCGGTCAGCGCGGCGCACTCCGTGCTCGCGTCGGTCACGTCGGTGGGCAGCAGCACCTTCAGCTTCTTTACCCCGGGGGCCAGGGTCAGTCCGGCCACGGCGGGCGACGAGGAGGCCGGCGCCGGGCTGGTGGTCGCCGGACCGGGGCTCGACGCAATGGTCTTCGGGCTGGCCGGCGGCGCCGTCGGAGTCGGCGTGGGATTGGGCGCCGGGGAGAACGGGAACACCTGCCCGACCGCCGCGATGACCAGGTAGACCACGATGATGGCGGCCGCCGCGCCGCCGCCCAGGAAGAGACCGCGGCGGGATTTGGGCGACGCCGGGGCAGCCGACGGCCAGGGACCCTGGTTCGGCCCTGAAGCCGGCGGCCAGGGGTTCGCCGGGACCGGGTTCGCCGGGCCGGCCGGCGGAGCACCCCAGCCGCCCGGGTTCGAGTTGACCGCCGGAGTACACCAGGAGCCCGCGTTCGGGTCGGCCGCGGGCGTTCCCCAGCCGCCCGCGTTCGGACTGGCGGAAGGTGTTCCCCAGGGGCCCGGGTTCGAGCCGATGACCGGGGTTCCGACGGTAGGAGCAGCCCAGGGGTCAGCCGCCGGATTCGGGTTCAGAGCGGGATCCGAGTTCGGGTTCAGACCCGGGGCCGGGTTCGAAGCCGGGACCGGCGGACCGGGCGACCACGGGCTCGGCGGCTGGTTGCTGGTCATCGTCATGTCGTGCTCGGCTACCGCCGCCGGGGGGACCTGGGACCGGACGTGGTAGCCCAGCGCCTTGGCGTACTCGGTCGCTACCCACAGGCTGGCGGCCTGGTCCAGGGACCGGTTCTGCGCCAGCGACCGCGCGGCCAGCGCGACCGCGGTGTCGGCGTCCATGTGCTGGCCCTCGACGTTCTGGGTCAGCTCGGCCGCCACTCCGGCCTCGGCGGCGGAAACCAGCAGGCTGCGCTCCCGCGGAAGGTCTGGCAGCAGGTCCGTCACCAGGTTGCCGAGCACCCGCGGGTCGTTCAGCACACGCTTGCCGTAGCTGTCTACGGCGGTGTTCAGCGCGTCGCGAACCTCGCCCTGCACGTCGTAGGGATCCCCGCTCATTGAATAACCTCCAGATGTCCTTCGTGCGTTCCGTCGTCAAGGTGCCGGGCCCGGCTCATGGAGCCCCGGCCGGGCCGTGGGCGCTGACCGAGACCTCGGCCGCCGGGCCCAGCGGCTGCAGGGCCGGCCCCCCGTAGAGCTGGATCTGGTATTTACCGGCCGGCAGCACGCTGAGCCCGAGCTGCGCCGCGGACAGCTGCAGGGCGAAGCAGCCGCTGCTCGAGGTCGCCGCGGACTGCGGCAGCCCGCCTGTGGACACCGTGACCGGGGTGCCGTCGGGCAGCTGCACCAGCAGGGCGAGGTCGAGTCCCCTGGGGGCGCCGCGGAAGGCGGCCCCGAACACGGCGGAGTCCGCGGCCGCCACCGCCGTGCCGCCCCTGCAGGCCGCATGCTGGCTGGTACCGACCCCGGCGCCGGTTACCCGCGCCCCGCCGAGGTCGGCGACCAGGATCTGGCTGGCGTACTTGGTGCCGGCCTGGGCCGCCGCGATCAGCGTCCGCGCCTCGGTGACGGACCGCAGCCGCCAGGACAGGTCGCCGCCCTCCCCGGTAATTTCCAGGCTGGGCACGCCGATCAGCTGCCCGGCGTCATCGACGGCGGCGCCGCCCGAGTTGCCGTGGGCTAGCCGGGCCGTGGTCTCCAGCTCGAAACGCGGGTCGGCGACGTGCTGGAGCGGATCGGGCACGAACGTGGAGATGACCCCGCTGGTGATGCTGATCGAGTCGGAGTCGGCCACGCCGGGAAAGCCGAGGACGGTCACCGGCTGGTCTAGCTGGACCGCGGCGTCGTTCCCGAGCGGGAGAGCGGGCAGGTGCAGGGTCTTCGGGTCGACTGGCGTACCGCCGCTGGTGGCGTAGATCTGGACCACGGCCAGGTCCAGGTACCCGTCGACGGCAACCGGCCGGGCCCGGTACTTGGCCGTGACCGGCGACGACGGCCCGGTGGTGAACTCCACGGTCAGGTAGGGCGGGTTCTTCTCCAGGGCGGATCCGGGCTGGCCGATCGCCACCGCCAGCCCGGAAGCCTGCGGCTCGGCGACGTGGGCGTTGGTCAGGATCAGCCCGTCGGGCGAGATGACGGTGCCCGATCCCCATCCGGTGGCGGTGGCCTTCGGTCCCTGCAGCAGCCGGACCGTGGCCGCTTCCGCGTGCCGGAGCACCGAAGCGGACGGAGCGGCGGTGGTCACCGCCTGCTTACCGGAGCCGGCGGCGGGCGATCCGACGGTGGTCAGGATTACCGCCGCCACCCCGCCCGCGACCGCGGCCGCGACGGCCGCGACGGCCGCCAGCCGGGCGCGGCCGCGCCACACCCGGCGGTCCCGGTTGTGCTCGAGTTCGGCGCTGCTCAGCGGCGGGGTGATGCCGAGTTCTTCCCCGGTCGCCGGGTCCCCCAGGCGCAAGGTCACCGATTCCGTGATGCGCAACGGCGCCCGCAGGCGCTTGCCGTCGAGGAACGTGCCCCGGCGGGACCGGTCGGTGTAGACCGCGCCCTTCTCGTCCGAGGTGATCAGGCCGTGGGTGTCCCGGGACACGAGCGGGTTCAGCGAGACCAGCTCGAGGGCCGGGTCGCGCCCGACCCGGATCAGCATTCCCATGGGAAAGACACGCTGTTCACGGCCCAGGCGCGCCACTAGCACAGGCTCTTGCGGCTGCCCGCCGGCCGCGTTAAAAGTCATCCGGACACCAGGCCTGTCGCGATGCCGATAACGCGCCTAACGCACATCCCCCATGCCGTCCCCAGTTCCGTTGCCCCGGAAGTCCGCCCGGCCCGGTCAGGCAATAGGCGCCAGCTATATGAATCAGTCACCCAAGCCTGGCCGTTCACCGGACATATATTGACATTCAAGCGTCAGGGTACGCCCTGCCGCCATATCGAGGAACGGGTAAATACGATCGTTACTTAGCGCCCCGCCCCGATCCATACCCGCTGCTCACGCTATCCACGCCCCCGCCGGAGCGGTTCGAACCGGGAGGCGAAACCACCGCCCGTTCGGGCGCTGGGCTAAGAATACTGAACCCCCTAAGCGCG